>JBCCHD010000024.1 GCA_039028935.1 Pseudomonadota bacterium
GCTCTTCCGATCTATTGAATAATGCACAAAATAGTGCAAATAGCCGCTTTCCCGATAGCCTCAAAAACCGATGTGCATAACTGCGTAAAGTCAACCCTGTTGGTCGTTAAAAAGTCAACGGTGTTGCATTTGTGTAACACGCGGTTAGGGCAGGAAAATTTCCTGTAGATCGTTTAGGAAACGCGTGCCCAGGGCGGTTTTTGACCAGCCTCCGTCGGGTTGCTGTATCAGCAGTTTTTTGGACGAGGCCCGATCGAACTTTGCCCCGAACTGGCCCTCGGCATAGCCGTCGATGGCATTGAGCTCTTCGGTCGTTATGGTCGAGTTGAGTCGAAGACGGTTGAGCATGAATTCAAACAGCACATCGTCTTCGCTCGAGGTCTCTAGCGTTATGGCGGTTGGTTCCAACAGATACTGTTTGGGGTGTTTGGGTTTGTGCGTGCGATGTGTTTGTCCGGCCTGCGAGATTTTGCCGTGAGCGCCGGCCCCGATACCCAGGTAGTCCCCAAACGTCCAATAGTTGAGATTGTGTCTACCGGGCTCGGCGCGTGTATAGGCAGACACCTCGTACTGTGTGAAGCCGTTGTCGGCGAGCCGATTTTGACATTCGTTTTGCATATCAAAACTCGCCTGGTCGTTGGGTAGCTTGGGCGGTCGCAGAGCGAACATTGTGTTGGGTTCGAGCGTGAGTTGATAATGAGATAGATGCGTCGGCGCAAGTGCGATGGCGGTGTCGATGTCGGTTAACGCCATGTCGAGCGTTTGCTCGGGCAGCGCGTACATCAAATCGAGATTAAGCTCAGGAAATCCCGCCTCTTGCACGGCAACGACGGCGCGACGTGCTTCGTCCGCCGAGTGAATACGGCCCAAACGCGCAAGCTGCTCGGTGGCAAAGCTCTGCACGCCCAACGAAATGCGGTTGACGCCGGCGGTTCGATAGTCGCTAAACCGGCCATGTTCAATGGCCCCCGGGTTGGCTTCCAGCGTGATTTCCGCGTCGGCTTCGATGCCAACAACGCGTGCCGCGGTATCCAATACGCGTTCAATGAACGGGGCGTCGAACAGGCTTGGCGTGCCGCCGCCGAAAAAAACAGAGCCAAATGGGGAGGGCGCAAATCGACCCGCCTGGTGCTCAAGATCCGCACAGAGAGCGGCGGTGTAGTCATCATAAGGCGGGGTGCCGCGCACGGCATGGGAGTTGAAATCGCAGTAAGGACACTTGCGAATGCACCAGGGTAGGTGAACATACAAGCCTGGCAAGCGACGCATGATCAGTGCTGTCGGAGAAAATCGTGCAGTCGCGACGTAAGTTGCTGAAGCGCCAGAGCACGATGGCTCAGTCGACTTTTCTGTTCGGCCGACAGTTGCGCTGCCGAACCAATCGCGTCGCTCGGTAAAAACACAGGGTCGTACCCAAAGCCGTTTTCCCCTTTGGGCTCAATGGCGATATGACCTTCCCATTTGCCCTCACAGATTAGCGGCGCGGGATCATCCGCGTGGCGTAATACCACGAGTGTGCATCGAAAGCGCGCGGTGCGTTCAGCATGCGGCACGCCATCGAGTGAGTCTAACAGTTTGATGATGTTTTGCTGATCAGTCGCCTCTGGGCCTGCGTAGCGTGAGGAATAAATGCCGGGCGCGCCGTGAAGCGCGTCGACCTCCAGTCCCGAGTCGTCGCCTAGTGCCGCGCAGTGTGTTTGTGCGCAGGCTGAGCGGGCTTTCAGTAACGCGTTTTCGACGAAGGTCAGACCGGTCTCGTCGACATCATCCAGGCTCAATTCGCCGCTGCTGCGCACCTCGAGTGCGAGTCCATCAAGCAACTGCACCAGCTCCTTGCGCTTGCCGTCGTTATGCGTGGCGATAATCAGCTTGGATGTCATAGAGAGGCTCGTTGGTGTGTCGGTAGTGATTCGCCCAACAGACTAACCGCTCCTGTCCAGCGCCTCACGCTGCACCGCCATGAGTTGGCGATTGCCGAGCGAGGCTAGATCGAGCAGCGAATTGAGTTCATCGCGTGAAAAAGCATGGCCCTCGGCGGTTCCTTGTACCTCAATAAAATGCCCCGCATCGTTCATCACGACATTCATATCCGTTTCGGCGCTCGAATCTTCTGCGTAGTCCAGATCCAGAACAGGTAGGCCCTCGAAAATACCCACTGACACCGCGGCGATCTGGCCGTGCACGGGGTTATTCTTAATCTTGCCTTTGGCAACCATCCACTGTGTGGCGAGTTGCAGCGCGACGAACGCGCCGGTGATCGACGCCGTGCGCGTGCCGCCGTCGGCCTGCAGTACGTCGCAATCAAGTGTGATCGTGTGTTCGCCAAGCGCCGCCAGGTCCACGGCAGCGCGCAAGGAGCGGCCTATGAGCCGTTGTATTTCCAGAGTGCGACCGGATTGCTTACCACGCGCGGCTTCGCGCGCGCTGCGCGAATGGGTTGAACGTGGCAGCATACTGTATTCCGCCGTCACCCACCCCTTGCCGGTGTTGCGCAAAAAGGGTGGCACGCGACTCTCGACGCTGGCGTTGCACAGTACGCGTGTGTCACCGCAACTGATGAGCACAGAGCCTTCGGCGTGCCGTGTGAACGGTTGTTCGATGCTGAGTGTGCGCAGCGCGTCAGGCGCGCGTCCACTGGGTCGTTTATTCGATGACATAGCGTGTTCCATCAGCACTAGAGGGCTGGTTGTGTGGTTAGAATGTAGCGCGTTGCGCCGTTAGTCGGCCTGAAAATGAATCACAGCGGCACTGGTGTTGTCACTGTGTGGGGCCTCGGCATCGATCGCGGCCTCCATGAGGGTGCGCAGATTGCTCAGTAGATCCAGCTCGGCAAACCCGCTTGGAAAGCACTGGGCGATGTCTTTGTCGTCGGTGCCTCCCCAGAGTCCGTCACTACACAGCAACAGCACATCGTTTCGTTCGAGCGTTTTCGCACCGGCAACGCTGCAAAACGGTTCACGTGGTTCGCCGCCAATACAATGCTCAACGTAGTTGCGCAACGGATGCTCGCGATATTCGTCTTCGGTAATGAGTCCTTCTCGAAGCAAGATTTCGATATGGCTGTGATCACGTGTACGGGCGATCATCTTGCGGCTGCGCAAATGATAGATTCGACTATCGCCGACATGCGCCCAGTACGCTTTTTCATTCTGTACCAGTGCCAGCGCACAGGTGGCGCGGGGCCGTGCATCAACGGACTGATCCTTACCCATTTCCACCAGCGCCTCGTGCGCTTTTTCAATACATTGCACCAAGAATTCGCGCGGGTGATAGATGGGTTTGTCGGCCTCATCGAACAGGTCGAAGATGACGGTCAGCGCAAGCTCGGCGGCCCGGGCGCCCTCGTTATGGCCACCCATGCCGTCGATGACAACCGCAAAGACGACCGCGTCGTGTTGGCGCACACCAACCCGATCCTGGTTCTCCTCTCGATGCCCAATCAAACTCAGGCTGGCGGTTTCAGTTGGCACGACTAAGGGTTTTTACTCATCGAAAAGGGAATGCTGCCCGTTTGTTTTCGTGTCAATTCCAAAGTACTCTCATCGCCACTCAAACACGGTGGGTAGTGTGCCAAGATAGCTTTCAAAAAGCGACCACCATAACGCGCTTAGGGGTATCGCATGACGCATAGCATGACCGGATTTGCACGACAGGATCAACAGGCGCCGTGGGGCGAGCTGGCGGTTGAAGTGCGTGCGGTCAACCACCGTTACCTGGAGATGAGCCTGCGTTTGCCTGAGGAACTGCGCGCGCTCGATCCGTCTTTGCGTTCGCTAGTGGGTCACAAGCTTAGCCGCGGCAAAATCGACGTGAGCGTTAAGTTAACAACGACCCGATCACCGGATGAAACGATTAGCCTCAATCATGCCTTGGTTGATCAGTTAGTGAGTACCGTTTCCCAGCTGGAAACACAGCTCGGGGGAGGGCGTCTACGGCCGATGGACGTGTTGCGCTGGCCGGGTGTGGTGGTCGAACCCGAACGGGATCTCACCCCGATTCAACAGTCGGCGGTTGCACTCGTCGAAGAGGCGCTTAAACAGTTGGTCGACAGTCGGGCCAGTGAGGGCGCTCGACTCGATGCCATGATTCGTGAACGTTGCGCGGCGATTTCGGACCTGGTCACGACGACGCGTGATCGTTTACCGGCCATTCGTCAGGCTATCCAAGACAAGCTGCGTGCACGTCTGCACGATTTGGCGGTCAATGCGGATGAAGGACGACTGGAAACCGAGATTGCGCTCTTATTGAACAAGGCGGATGTCGACGAAGAGCTCGATCGACTAGACAGTCACGTCATCGAGGCAACTCGAATTCTCGACTCGTCCGAGCCGATCGGGCGACGACTCGACTTTCTCATGCAGGAATTCAATCGCGAGGCCAATACGCTGGGCTCGAAAGCGCAGGACGCCGATACCACCAAAGTGGCGATGGAACTCAAAGTACTCATCGAGCAAATGCGTGAGC
The DNA here is from genome assembly GCA_039028935.1 of Pseudomonadota bacterium. NCBI lineage: Bacteria > Pseudomonadati > Pseudomonadota > Pseudomonadota bacterium. The sequence goes on from JBCCHD010000024.1 coordinate 4,465, forward strand.
AAGTTCAAAACATTGAATAGCGGTTCGAGCTACAGTGATCTGGCAATGGCTGCAAAAGGGATGGCGTCAATTTATGGGTAGCTCGACAACCCCTCAGCTTTATGTTGTCGCGGCGCCATCAGGCGCCGGCAAAACAACGCTGGTTAAAGCGCTGCTCGAACAGCACGAGGGACTGCGCATGTCCGTGTCGTTTACGACCCGATCAAAGCGCAACACGGAAGTGCACGGACAGGATTATTGGTTCGTGACCGTCGAAGAAATCCAGCGACTGGCCGATGAAGGAGGGTTGCTCGAACACGCACAAGTGTTTGATAACTATTACGGCACTGGGCGAGATCAGGTGCAGGCCCTACTCGATCAAGGTTATGACGTGCTGCTGGAGATCGATTGGCAAGGGGCTCGCCAAGTGCGCGCAGCGATGCCGGAGAGCGCCAGTATTTTCATCCTTCCACCGTCCCGCGCGGAGCTTGAGCGGCGGCTGCGAGGGCGATCTACGGACTCCGACGAGGTCATCGCCCGCCGATTGCGTGATTCGGTGAGCGACATGTCTCACTGGAACGAATTCGATTACGTCATCGTGAACGATGATTTTGATAATGCTGTCAGTGACTTAAGTCATATAATCGATGGCGCCGGTCAGGCTTTTCGGGCCGATCGCGAGTCGCTTGCGCCCCTTATCGACGAATTGCTCGCTCGCTGACCGCTCATCCGGGCGCAGCGGCGTAAAATCGCGGACGCCGAATTGGGCATTTCCAATCCGCTGATCTAGCGAAAGCCCGGCTAAATGCAGTAAACTCTGGCCCCTTGCACTTTAAACAGCGCAGCGCGTTCGTGCGCTCGCCAAACTCAACGTCAGGAATCAAGATGGCCCGAATTACCGTAGAAGACTGCCTTAATCATGTCGACAACCTGTTCGATCTGGTATTGATCGCCGCCAAGCGCGCGCGTCGGATCGCCAATGGGGCAGAAGTGCTCGTCGACGAGGACAACGACAAGCCGACCGTCATTGCGCTTCGCGAAATTGCCGGTGGCCTGATCAACGCCGATATCCTGAACGAAACCGAAGTGGACTACACGGAGGCGGAAGAAGAGGAAACGGAAGCTCGGTCTGAGATCGCGCCGCCTGCGCCCCCGCTCACTTCAAGCTGAGACCATGCCTGACGACGGACCGCTAACGTTGTTCCAGATTGGGCGCTGTATGCGCTCTGCCGACCGCGTTCGAGCGCGGTCATGACGGCCAGCGACGGTTGTCTGCTCCCCTCACTTGACCGGTCGCGCGCCGGCCATCACGCCTTTAGGGCAATGCGTTGGACTCGGCCGCCACGTTCCTAGGGCGCCTGCCCCTCGGGCGCGGCTGGACCCTGGATGGTGCTCGGGGGCTGCTGAATAAGCTACGCACCTATTTGCCTGCTGAGCAAATTTCCATGGTGCGGCGTGCCTATGCGTTTGGCGCGAAAGCCCACGATGGGCAAACGCGTAAAAGCGGCGAGCCGTACATTTCCCATCCTGTTGCCGTGGCCAGCATCCTGGCGGACCTGCAGCTCGATTATCAGAGTATCACGGCGGCCATACTGCATGATGTCGTCGAGGACACGCCGACGGCGCTTGAGCAGATTATCGAGGAGTTCGGCGAAGAGGTGGCGCAGCTTGTCGACGGCGTGAGCAAACTCGATCAGATTCAATTCAAAAGCAAAGCCGAGGCCCAAGCTGAGAGTCTGCGCAAAATGATGCTCGCGATGGCACGTGATGTGCGAGTAATCCTGCTCAAACTGGCGGATCGTCTGCATAACATGCGCACTCTGGGCTCAATGCCGCCTGAGAAACGGCGACGTATCGCTCGAGAAACACTCGAAATCTACGCGCCGATGGCCAATCGTCTTGGCATTAACGATATTCGACTGGAGCTCGAGGATCTTGGTTTTCGTAACCTTTATCCCAAGCGCTATCAGGTCATCGAGCGTGGTCTCAAGGCGCGATTGGGTGGTCAAAAGCGCATGATCAAGCGCATTGTCAACAAGCTTCGAAAGGTGCTGCTCGAGCATCATGTGCATGCCGAAGTGACCGGACGGGAAAAGCACATTTATAGTGTCTATCAAAAAATGAAGCGCAAAGAGCTTTCACTTGAGGATGTGGCGGACGTGTTCGGCTTCCGCATTGTGGTAGACGACGCCGACACCTGTTACCGCGCGTTGGGTCACGTGCACCGAACGTTTCGGCCCATGTTGGGTCGCTTCAAAGACTACATCGCCATCCCACGTGTCAACGGCTACCAATCTTTGCACACCACCACGGTAGGGCCGAAGGCCATTCCTTTAGAGGTGCAGATTCGTACGCGCGATATGGACAATTTCGCCAACTCAGGAATCGCGGCGCATTGGTTGTACAAGACCGAAGAAAACGCAGACGTGGCTCCTCAGACGCGTGCGCGCGAGTGGCTATCAGGATTGGAGGACTATCAAAGCGACAGCAACTCCGAAGAGTTTCTGGAAAGCGTTAAGATCGATTTGTTTCCAGATAAAGTGTATGTGTTTACGCCAAGAGGCGACATATTGCGCTTACCTCGCGGGTCGACGCCCGTGGATTTCGCCTATGCAGTGCATACGGATATTGGCAATCGCTGTGTCTCGGCGCGGGTTGATCGTCGACGCATGCCGCTTCGAACGGTGCTAAAAAATGGCCAGACCGTGACCATTAAGACCGATCGTAACGCGCACCCAAACCCGGGTTGGATGAATTTTGTTGTTACCGCCAAGGCGCGCGCGGCGATTCGGGCGTATCTGAAAGAGCTGCGCTCGGAAGACGCGATTAAAATGGGTCGGCGACTGCTCGAATACGCGCTCGTCGAATTTAAGACAAAGGTGCGACATATCAAGTCGGATCGCATGGACGAACTGCTTGCGACGATGGGCCTGGAATCACGGGACCTGCTGTATGAGCAAATCGGATTGGGGCACCAGCTCGCGCCGTTGGTCGCGCGGCGACTCGTGGCGGGCGCCGAAGAAACGGGCGAGATCGATGATGATGGCACGACCGAGCTGTTCATCAGTGGAGCCCAGGACATGGTGGTGAGCTATGCCAAGTGTTGCTACCCCGTACCTGGTGACGCTGTGATGGGTCATTTGAGCTCAGGGCGTGGTCTCGTGGTGCATCGTCAGCAGTGCGGAAATCTGGCGGAGTTTCGCAAGCAGCCTGATAAGTGGATCAATGTGTCGTGGGAGGCGGGTATTGAGTCCGACTTTGTGGTGGCCATCCGCGTGGAGGCGCTCGATAAAGTGGGGGCATTGGCCTCCGTGGCGACACGAATTTCCAGCGCGGGTTCGAATATCGATCATGTTGAAGTGGTCGATACGGATGGTGATGCGTCTAGCCTTCAATTTACGATCCGAGTGCGTGACGCGGATCACTTGCGCCGTGTCATGAAGCAAATCGATGGCATGCCTGACGCGTTGCTGGTTGAAAGGGTGATCGCCTCGTAGTCCAATAGGGACCGATTCGATTGCCCACCGATCCATTGTTTTTGACGAGGTTTGCATGTCCCGTAAAATCATCAATACGCCCGATGCGCCCGCCGCCATCGGCACCTATTCTCAGGCCATTCAGGTTGGCAACATGGTCTATGTGTCGGGCCAGATTCCGCTTGATCCCCACACATCTGAGATTGTGGATGGCGATATCGAGACCCATGTTCGCCGCGTGTTCGACAATTTGAAAGCCATCGCTGAAGCGGCCGGCGGCACACTCAACAGCGCCGTGAAATACAACGTATTTCTTACCGATCTTGGGCATTTTGCAATCGTAAATAAAGTGATGGAGGAATACCTCGACGCGCCTTATCCAGCGCGCGCCGCCGTGCAGGTGGCCGCTCTGCCCAAAGGGGTGGAAGTCGAAGTGGATGCGATTCTCGCGCTGTAAGTCCCCGATTCGATGACTCATGTGGCGACCTCAACGCGTGCGTCTTCGGCACAACCGGTGACGGCATTGTCCGGCGTTGGGCCTGCGCTCGCGGAAAAGCTCGCGCGTTTGGGCATCGGACAGATTAATGATCTGTTGTTTCATGTGCCGATGCGCTACCAGGATCGCACTCGCGTCTATCCCATTGGCGGCGTGCAGGTCGGTCAGCAGGTTGTGGTAGAGGGCGCTATCGAGCTGGTCGATGTGGTCTATCGCGGTCGACGCACCTTGTTGTGTCATATCAGCGATGGTTCCGGCGTGATGGTGCTGCGCTTTTTTTATTTTTCCAATGCACAAAAAGCCATGCTCAAGAGCGGCGCGCGTATTCGGTGCTTCGGCGAGGTGCGCTACAGCAACGCGCGTCCGGAGATGATCCATCCTGAGTATCGCGTGGTAAAAGACGATGAGGCCTTCGAGTCGGCGGACGCGCTCACCCCGTTTTACCCGGTGACCGAGGGGCTGCAGCAAGTGCGCATGCGTCAGCTGATCGAACGAGCGTTGGCGTTTGTACAGGGTGCGCCTCTGCCAGACTGGATACCCGCTTCAATTCTGCAAACGCTTGAGTTTCCCGATATCGACGAGGCTGTGCAGCTGATACATCGACCTTCCCTCGATCTGAATTTGACCGAGCTCAACGAGGGCGCACATCCCTGTCAGCGTCGTTTGGCGTTTGATGAATTGGTGGCGCACCAGCTCAGTTTGCGTGTGCTGAGACAGCGACTACAGCATGATCCGGGTGTCGCATTGACGGGCGACTGCAAGCTTATGACGGCTTTTATTGCGTCACTGCCCTTTACGTTAACCGATGCGCAACGGCGCGTCATTGACGAGGTGGCGCATGATTTGAGTCTCACACGTCCCATGCTGCGTTTAGTGCAAGGTGATGTGGGTTCGGGCAAGACGGTCGTGGCGGCGGCAGTTGCCCTCCGTGCCATCGAGCAGAAACATCAAGTCGCGTTTATGGCGCCGACGGAGTTGCTTGCCGAACAGCATTTGCGCTCGTTACGCGGCTGGCTTGAACCATTGGGTGTTCGGGTGGCGATGCTCACCTCCAAAATGCCGAGCAAGGATCGCCGTAATACGCTCGACGGACTCGCAAGCGGCGATGTGCAGCTCGCGGTTGGTACGCACGCGTTGTTTCAGGAAAACGTGCACTACCATCGCCTAGCGCTGGCGATAATCGATGAGCAACATCGCTTCGGTGTGCATCAACGATTGCAGCTCAAGGCCAAAGGTCGAGACGACGCGGTGCCGCATCAGCTGGTGATGACCGCCACGCCGATACCCCGCACGTTGGCGATGAGTGCCTATGCTGATCTTGATGTGTCGGTGATCGATGAGCTGCCACCCGGCCGCACGCCCATCAAAACGGTGGTGTTGTCAGAGGATCGACGGGCCGAGGTGGTGTCGCGGATCGCACTGGCGTGCGCCAAGGGTCAACAGGCCTATTGGGTATGTCCGCTAGTGAGTGAATCCGAAAAGCTTGAATGTGAGGCGGCCGAAGCGACGGCCGCGGCGTTGCAGGAGGCGTTGCCCGACCTTAGGGTTGGCTTGGTGCATGGTCAACTGACGTCATCGGAAAAAGAGCGTGCGATGACACGGTTCAGTGCGCACGAACTGGATTTACTGGTAGCGACGACCGTTATTGAAGTGGGTGTCGACGTGCCCAATGCATCATTGATGGTGATCGAAAACGCAGAGCGCATGGGGCTTGCTCAGCTGCACCAGTTGCGCGGTCGCATTGGCCGAGGCGCCCGGGCGAGTGCTTGCGTCTTACTCTATAAGCCGCCGCTAAAAGGGCATGCGAAAACGCGGCTGAACGTGATTCGCAGTACAACCGATGGTTTTCTTATCGCCGAAAAAGATCTGGAGATTCGTGGCCCGGGTGAGGTCCTGGGTACGCGACAGACCGGCCGTCTTCAGATGCGCATTGCCGACGTGGTACGCGACGCCGATTTACTGCCCATCGTGCGGCGTGCGGCGGATCTAATGTTACGTGATCATCCGGACAATGTAGCGCCGCTTATCAATCGGTGGGTCGCCGCGGAGGGCCGCTATGGGGGCGTTTAGCCAAAAACTGCTGGCGTATTCGCAGCTGATGCGAATCGAGCGACCGATCGGCGTTCTTCTGTTGCTGTATCCCACGTTGTGGGCGCTGTGGATGTCGTCAGGTGGTCGGCCGTCATCCGACGTATTTGCGGTGTTTGTACTCGGTGTCATGGTGATGCGCGCGGCGGGCTGCGTGATTAATGACTTTGCGGACCGCAAAGTCGATGGCGACGTCTCGCGCACCAAGACTCGACCCTTGGCTGAGAATCGGGTGTCGCCACGCGAAGCGCTCGGTTTGTTTCTTGTCCTTATGGGTGTCGCGCTCGCGTTAGTGCTGTGGCTCAATCCCGCGCTTCTTTGGCTTGCGGTAGTGGGCGCGTTACTCGCATCGGTGTATCCATTCACGAAGCGCTTTACTCATCTACCGCAATTGTTTTTGGGGGCCGCGTTTGGTTGGGCGGTGCCGCTCGCCTACGCTGCTCACTATCAGGCGCTTGCTGCCGATTGCTGGTGGTTGTTTGCCGCAACGGTGTGCTGGGCGGCCGCCTATGACACCGCCTATGCGATGGTTGATCGGGAAGATGATTTGAAGATTGGTGTGAAATCGACCGCGATCTTGTTTGGCCGCTTCGATCGGTTGGCAATCTTTTTATTTCATTGTGCAACGCTGTTGGCGTTGTGTACCGCTGGTGTACTCAACGGTCTAGGCGGTTGGTACAAACTTGGACTGTTCAGTGCATTTAGTCTCATTCTTTATCAGCAGTGGCTGATCCGAAAACGTGAGCCTAAAAAGTGTTTTGACGCATTTCTTAACAACAATTGGGTCGGTGCCGCCGTGCTTTTCGGCCTGGTTTTGGATTACAATTTGGTTTGAGAGGCAACGCCGCGCATGGACCGTGCTGGGTTGTTGCCGTAACTTGGCATGATTGGAGAATATTCATGAGTTTGTTTGGATTTGTAAAAGACATCGGCCGTCGCGTGTTCAATAAAGATGAAGAAGCTGCCGAAAAAATCACCGAAATGATTGAGGCCAATAACCCCGGCATCAAAGACCTCGAAGTGATTTACGATAACGGATTCGTGGAGTTGTGCGGCGAATGTTCGTCGCTTGAGGCGGTGGAGAAATCGGTGTTGATGGTGGGCAACGTCGAAGGTGTAAAAGACGTGAGCGTGCGCAAATTGACGCTGAGCGAGGAAGCAAAAGCCGCCGCCGCTGCCGAAGTCGCCGAAACACAGGCGGCGGTCGAAGCCGCAGAGGTGGAGTACTACACAATCGAAAGCGGCGATTCGCTGAGTAAAATCGCCAAGCATTTCTACGGCGACCCGATGAAATACAAAGAGCTGTTCGAGGCCAATCGCGAAGTGATCGAAGACCCCGATAAGATTTTCCCGGGTCAAAAGATTCGCATTCCGAAGAACCTTGGCTGATTAGTGGATACGCGCAAACGCGCGTTAGCTGGCAGGTGGAACATAACCCTCGGCGTACGCGCCGGGGGTTTTTCGTTTCAGCAGCGTATGCGTCGTTCTGTCATGGTGTTGCCGACGAGTGCGCTGAAGCCAATGAGCGATGAGCGCGCAGACACGCCCACACCGTGACGTCACGCGCGCCGGCTTCGAGTAAACACCGCGACGCGGCACGTGCCGTCGCGCCCGACGTCACCACATCGTCGATCAAGGCGATACGACAACCGCTCACGTTGTTCGAAACCCGAAAGGCTCGGCGTACGTTGGTGGCACGCTGACGGGGTGTCAACGTGGTTTGTGAGCGCGTTCGTTGTGTTCGACGAAGTGCGGGCTGCACGCTCAGGGAAAGAGATTGCCCGACGCATTGGGCGAGCAGCATGGCTTGGTTATATCCGCGGCGAACCTGTCGCGTCCAATGAAGCGGCATCGGCACAATCAGATCGATGTTTGATGAGGATTGATGTGCGCTGTCGATATCGTCGCGCCGCTGAATCGCATCCACAAGCAGTGCTGCTAGGGCGGGTGCAGTAACCAACTGTTGATGATACTTGAGGCGGGCGATCAGTCCGTCAAACGGGGCGCTGTACGGCGCAGCACAAACAAGTTCGTGCCACACGGGTGGTTTGAGTAGGCAAGGACCGCACCGTGTGCCGTGATGAATGGGTAACGCACACGTATGGCATACGGCGTGAAGCCGTGGCAGGTCGGCCAAGCACAGATGACACAGGTTGTGTCGTTCCGCCGACGCCTGGCAAATAACACACAGGGTGGGCACACGAAGCCACGATCGAAGCGCGTGTTTGGGGCAAAATGGGGTCGACGATAGGATGCTCATGCGGTGACTGTCGCGCAAAAACAGGCACCGACACCAGGTTCTAATTTGGCGATTGTCGTCACATTCAACGACGTTGCTCCAGCGCGCTGACTGGGGGTCTTCGTCTCGCCGGCGTGCTGTGCTTAACACAATGGGACGGGTGCTACACTCTCGCCATGAGCCTCTTTGATGTTCGCACATTACGTCGGCACCGCGACCGATTTTCTGCACGATATTTTCAGGCAACTGAATTGCCCAAAGACGTCGAGCAAGAATTGGTTGACCGATTGTCGATTGTGACCATGGACGCCCAGGACGTGCTGGTGCTGGGCGTCGCACACCCCGAGACGCTCGCGGCTTTGGCGCGGCGTTTTGATCAAGCTGCTTTTGTCGTGGCGGACTGTTCGTCGGCGATGTTGGCGGCACTTGAGCGTGCATTACCTGGAGAACTGCGGACTCGGGTGACGACACGCTGTATTGATCACGATGCACTACCTTTCAAACGCGATACGTTTGATCTGCTGTTCAGCAGCTTTTATTTGCCCCTCTACGATGAATTGAACGCGGTGTTTGCGTCCTGGCAATCCGTGCTCAGAGCAGACGGTTGCGCGCATTTTTCAACGCTCGGACCGGATACGTTCCGGGAATTGAGAGCGGCTTGGCAAGCGGCTGATCCAGAGAATCCGTACCACGCAATCGAACCGCTGGATATGCACGATGTGGGTGACGGATTGGTTCACGCGGGATTCAAAGAACCCGTGATGGACCGTGACAGTGTCACCATCACCTATTCGGATGCTGAAGCGCTGCTGCGCGATTTGCGTTGCCATACGATTGGCAACGGCTTTTCCGCACGGGCGCCGGGGATGATGGGGCGGCGCATTTGGCGCAATTTTGTGGCCGCGTTAGAAACCGCGCGCCTGGATGGACGAGTGTCGTTGAGCGTGGAGATCGTCATGGGTCACGCTTGGTGTGGGCAGGGCGCCAGTCAACGGCGTCGAGAAGATGGTACCGTGGACATTGCGTTTGACAGCGTGGTCGCGGAGCTGCGTAAAGGCAAAACGGGTTCTGAGCGGTAGAGGTGACGTCATTTGGTTGTGCTGACCGATGACCAATGGCATGTCAGAACGATTGATATGTGATGCGATGAACGAGGCCGGAATGTTGGAGGGATTGAAGGGTACAAGTGAGTAAATTATTTAAATTCGCTGTTTTTTTGGGTGTGCTGTACGGCGCCTATCTTCTATTCCTGCAGCCTGAGTGGGTGTCGGTCGGCTCAGCAGAGGAGGGATTCACGGTCGAGTTTCCTCACAACCCGAAGCGAACGTCCTTTCGCCAAAATATACCGTCTCTGGGTCTGACGACCGTCACGAATTTTCAGTACCAAGAAGGCTACTCTGGGTTTTCGGCGACTCGTCTAACCAGCCGCGCAATCGACCAGGGGCGGGTGAATTCTCGCGCGATGGAGGACGCCGCTGAGCATATGTTGACCAAACTCTACGGGGGTCGCATTGTTTCGAGCGAAAGCGGCACCTACCGGGGCGAACCGTACGTGGAGATTGAAATGCGCCTAGACGATGCGGGTTCCACGGTCCAGTCGCGCTTATTTGTTAATGAGAGCGGACTGTATTTCTTCACCGCACTTTCACACACCGTCACGCGAACGATTGGCGGGCAGGGCCGTTTCTTTCGGTCAATTCGGTTTGACGAGAACGGGTGATCGGGTCTCACGTCGGTTGGGCCGCACGGCCGGATTTGGCATTATTTGCCCAGAAACCCCGCCAATTTGTCGCCGTGTCGCCAACAGAATCAATAGGTTGGAATTGACTGGTCGTTGGGGGCTGCATTTGACCTTTTTGACGCTCAGGTAGGCATCCGTTTGACTGCTCTAAGTTATTGTTATTGAAATGATAATTATTCCGAACTGAGGGTTCCACGCATTGCCTTTTCGACTTTCATACAGTAGCATTCTGCTTCCCAGACCGGCTTAGAATGAGTCAAATATGCACGAGGCAGCACACGCCGTTGCCAGCGCCGAAAAGACCGACCCGCTCACGGTGTTGAGTCTGGCCCCAAACTGCGCGTTGAGTGAACAACAGGCGCGGCTGTTTATGGGCTCGTTAGTGTTTGGCACATTGCTCGTGTCAGGCAGTATCGCGCTGGCGGGGTTTTGGCTCGTGCTGCCCTTTGCGGGCTTGGAGCTGCTGGCCGTGGGCTACGCCTTGTCACTTTCAATGCGCAGAGGGCGCTATCAGGAGGTGTTACGCGTATTTAATGAACAACTAGTCGTGGAGAAAGGCGTACAAACCGTCGAAGAACGGGTAGAATTCCCACGCTACTGGACGACAGTCAAGCTTGTGCCGTCCCGAGTGGCTTCATACCCCAGTCGGCTTGTGGTGAGCTGCATGGGTAAATCACTTGAAATTGGCGCATTTCTGACCGAGCCAGAACGGGTTGGTCTTGGAAAGCGCCTGTCTGCATTGGTCGGGCCAGTTCAGACACTGCCGACAATATCGGCAGAGACGTAAGGGCCGACAGAAATTCAAGGGGCAATCCCTTAAAACCTGACCTTAATAAACTGGTTTGTAGAGTAGGAGACCAGTCGATGATGACAACTTTGTTCGGGCGAGGTGTTCAGCGCACTTTGGTAATACTGGCCGCGGCATTGGCGTGGCCTGCGCAGGCGGACTGGGACCTCAATTTTCAGCGTAGCGTGACCGACGTTGGGCAGGACATTTACGACCTGCACATGCTGATTTTTTACATCTGCTGCGCGATTGGCGTTGTGGTGTTCGGCGCCATGATCTATTCGATTATCCGACATCGGAAATCGGTACACCCAGAGCCGGCCACCTTTTCACACAGCACGGTTGCGGAAATTGGTTGGACGACAGTGCCGATTATTATTCTCGTGGCGATGGCATTTCCTGCGGCGAAAGTATTGGTTGAGTTGGAAGACAACAGCAACGCCGATCTGACTGTCGAAGTCACCGGCTACCAGTGGAACTGGCACTACAAATATCCTAAGGACGGCGTTGCGTTTTTCTCGAAACTCGACGATGCCTCCTCCATGGCGCGTCGCGCGGCGAACAACATTGATGTGAACACCGTCGAAAATTATTTGCTTGATGTTGATCGCCCGATGGTCGTCCCGGTGGGCAAGAAGGTTGTGCTCAAACTCACGGCGAACGATGTGATTCACGCGTGGTGGGTGCCGCAGTTAGGCGGCAAGAAAGACGCGATCCCCGGCTTCATCAACACGATGTGGTTCAAAGCGAACGAGATCGGAACCTATCGCGGGCAGTGCTCTGAGCTGTGCGGTCGCGATCACGGCTTTATGCCTATCGTGGTTGAGGTGGTCAGCGAAGCAGACTATGCCAGTTGGGTGCAAGCGAATACCACTGACGCGGATACGCGGGTGGCAGCGGTCGCCCCGGCGGGTGCGGTGGAGGCGCCCAAGCCCAAGGCGGTTAAGCGGGGCGCAGTGGAAGGCGCCGCCTCAACCGAAGCGGCGAGTGACGCCGCCGGCGAGCGCTCGGGCGAGTGAGCGCACATTCCTACACTTATTCAAGCAACGGCGTCGCGGACGCTGGTGTGGCTGCGAGACGCAGCAACTAACGGAGACCGAAGGCTATGACCACTCACGCAGCAGACGCTCACGATCATCACGACCACGGCCCTGAGAAGGGTTGGCGTCGATGGGTTTTTGCGACCAACCATAAAGACATCGGCACCATGTACATGGTGTTTGCGCTCGCCATGTTCTTTGTGGGCGGCGCGATGGCTTTTGTTATTCGAGCTGAACTCTTTCAGCCTGGGCAGCAGTTCGTCGACCCGGGTTTCTTTAATCAGATGACCACCATGCATGCGCTGTTCATGATTTTCGGTGGTGTCATGCCGGCCTTCGTGGGTTTGGCAAACTGGATGATTCCTCTGCAGGTTGGGGCGCCAGACATGGCTCTGCCGCGCATGAATAACTGGAGCTTCTGGATTTTGCCGTTCGCTTTTTCGATGTTGTTTTCGACGCTCTTTATGGCAGGTGGCGCGCCAGCGGGTGGTTGGACAATGTACCCGCCGCTGGTACTGCAAACCGGGAATGCCTTTCCGTTTTTGATTTTGTCGGTCCACCTGATGGGTATTTCGTCGATCATGGGCTCGATTAATGTGATTGTGACCATTATGAACATGCGCGCACCGGGCATGACAATGCTCAAAATGCCGCTGTTTACATGGACCTGGCTCATCACCGCTTACCTACTGATCCTGGCCATGCCTGTGTTGGCCGGTGCAGTTACCATGCTGCTCACCGACCACTACGCAGCGACGAGCTTTTTTAATGCGGCGGGCGGCGGCGATCCGGTTATGTTCCAGCACATTTTCTGGTTCTTCGGACACCCCGAGGTCTATATCATGATCCTGCCTGCGTTCGGCATTGTATCGGAGATCATTCCAACCTTTGCCCGCAAGAAATTGTTCGGCTACTCGGCCATGGTGTACGCCACCGCCAGCATCGCGTTTCTGTCTTTTATTGTTTGGGCACACCATATGTTCACGGTGGGTATGCCCCTGTCTGGTGAGCTGTTCTTTATGTTCGCCACGATGATGATTGCGGTACCCACGGGCGTTAAGGTGTTTAACTGGGTGGCCACCATGTGGCGCGGCTCAATGACCTTCGAAACGCCGATGCTGTTCGCTGTGGCGTTCGTGTTCTTGTTCACGATTGGTGGATTTTCGGGACTGATGCTCGCGATTGTGCCGGCGGATTTCCAATACCATGACACCTACTTTGTCGTGGCGCACTTCCACTATGTGTTGGTGCCTGGCGCAGTATTTAGTATCTTCGCTGCCGTCTACTATTGGTTACCGAAGTGGTCGGGCAATATGTACGATGAACGGCTCGGTAAAATCCATTTCTGGATGTCGACGATTTTTGTCAACGTGACGTTTTTCCCGCAGCACTTTTTGGGTCTCGCCGGCATGCCCAGACGCATCCCGGACTACGCGACGCAGTTTACCGATTTCAATGTGATTTCGAGTGTGGGCGCCTTTTTCTTCGGCACAAGTCAGCTACTGTTTGTTTACATCGTGTACAAATGTGTGCGCGGCGGCGAAAAAGCGAGCGATCGCGTGTGGGAAGGCTCGCACGGTCTTGAATGGACACTGCCATCGCCTGCCCCATATCACAGCTTTGAAACGCCACCTCGCATCGACTGAGTTGAGGTAGAGACGTCGAGGATGGATGCGGTGACTGATCATCACAAAACGGCACGGGCAGCCGCCGTGAAGCACGCTATTTGGCTGTTCGGCGCCGCGTTTGGCATTTTTGCGACATACCTCGTGTACGTGTACGTGTACACGATCAACATGTAGGGCGGATTGTTGTGACTGCAACACACAGCCGTGGGCGATTAACGCTGTCATTGGTGACCCTAGCCGCAGCCATGTTTGGTTTTGGCTACCTGTTAGTGCCGCTCTACGACATTATCTGCGACATCACGGGGCTCAACGGCAAAGTGTCGAACGAAGCGGCGATCGTTACCGAAGCGCCTGATACGAATCGGCTGGTGAGTATCGAGTTCATGTCGTCGATCAATGCGGGTGGCGCGTGGGAATTTGAACCGGTGGTTACGCAAATGGACGTGCATCCGGGCAAGCTCTACACCATCGAGTACAAGGCACGTAATATTCTGGCACACGGGCGGGTTGGACAAGCAGTGCCAAGCGTTGCGCCCGGCGTTGCGGCTCGTTACTTTCAGAAAACCGAGTGTTTCTGTTTTACCGAACAAGCGTTTGAGGGCGCGGAAGAGCGCCTGATGCCCGTGACATTTATTGTCGACCCGGAGCTGCCGGGCGATGTTGATATGATCACCTTGTCATACACTTTTTTCACCAAGAAGCCGTCGCAGCTGGCGGCGAGCAGGTAAGGACTAACCATGTCTGACTCTCCACAAAAGTATTACGTCCCGCACGGCAGTCAGTGGCCGATCATTGGTTCCATTTCTCTGTTTTTGATGGCCTTTGGCGCAGGCTCTTGGCTCAACGGCAGCGATTTTGGCAAGTACATGACGTTCGCTGGGCTCGCCGGTATTTTGTACATGATCTTTGGCTGGTTTGGCGAAGTGATTCGCGAAAGCGTCAAGGGCATGTTTCAGGCAAAAGAAGACGTCTCATTTCGCATGGGCATGATCTGGTTCATCATGTCGGAAGTGATGTTTTTCGCCGCCTTCTTTGGCGCATTGTTCTACGCAAGACAGCTCGTCGTGCCTTGGCTGGGTGGTGAGGGCAGTAATTTCTTCACCAACCTGTTGCTCTGGTCGGGCTACGAAGCGGAGTGGCCGACGAATGGCCCGGATGGTCTTGGCGGAGAGTTTAAAACCATGAGCTGGGCAGGCTTGCCGCTGATCAACACGCTGCTGCTGCTCACCAGCTCGGTGACCATTACGATCGCCCATCATGCGCTGTTGCGAAACGATCGCCGCTGGTTAAATATCGGCCTCTTTTTGACCTTTGCGTTGGGCTTCATATTTTTGTACTTCCAGGTGCTCGAGTACGCCCACGCCTACAATGACCTCAACCTGAAGCTGTCAACCGGTATTTACGGCTCGACGTTCTTTATGCTGACCGGATTCCACGGTGCGCACGTGACCTTGGGTTCCATCATGCTCGTGGTGATTTGGCTACGGGTACTCAAAGGCCATTTCAGTCCCGATAACCATTTCGGTTTTGAGGCGGTGGCGTGGTACTGGCACTTTGTGGATGTGGTTTGGCTTGGCCTGTTTATATTTGTCTATATCTTATAGGGCCTCAATACGCACTCATTGCCTGAGCAATTGTAAAAGGCGCTACCTCTGGTAGCGCCTTTTATGTCTGCGAGCGGTCGTCCGGTCAACGCGATCACCATCGGCGAGGGCCAGGTTAGGCAAGACAAGCCGTTCGATACGAAAGAGATGGGCCCGCTAGAGCGGGCCTAGACGGCATGACCGCACAGGAGCAAGGCGACACATCGCGACGACTGACGCTAGAAAAAATCGATCGGGTGCGGTTCGATCCAGCCCATATAGGCGGCGAGAACCACCATGGCAAACAACGCGACAGACAAGCCGATGCGCCATGTGAGCGCGCGCACCATGCGTTTTGGGTCATCGTTCTTGCCCCGCGCCATATGAAAAAGCGCCGAGCCCAACGTGTAGAGAATGACAAGCAACACGAAGATGAAAAAGAGTTTGAGCATGCCGCGGCACCGAATAAAAGCGGAAGTTGAGTGTGAAGCAAAGCCCACACCCGATCAAGACGTTCCGTTCGGTGGCACGCCAGTAATCACATGTGCAGAACGGTTGCGATCGTGATGAAGCTTCGCGTGTCGCTCCCCCTGACGATCATCGTGCTGTTGCTGCTGGCCATTATGATCCGTTTGGGGTTTTGGCAGCTTGGTCGAGCGGAAGAAAAGCAGGTGCGGCTTGACGCCTATGCCGCAGGGGTTGAGCTGGATCACGTGACATTGGATCGCCTACCCGAACGCTATGGTCGCGTTTCAATTGAAGGACGGTTCGATGACTCGCGACACGTCATTATGGATGGGTTTTCTGTCGACAAACGGGCCGGCTATCAGGTGCTGACACCGTTTTTAGTGGGCGACACCGTGCTCATGGTCAATCGCGGCTGGCGGGTCTGGCATGGGGACCGTGGAGCGATTGAAGGACTGGAGGTGGATCGTAAGCTGCGCACCCTAACCGGTCGCGCGGAGCCTTTCTGGCGCCCTGGGATGGTGTTGGGGGAGGGTAATGCCGGCGAATCGGCGAGCTGGCCGCGGATTGTTGTATACCCGCAGCACGACGAGATTCAGACATGGATGCAGCAGGCCGTTGCACCGTGGCAGCTGCTGCTGGAGCCGGATGAGGCCAATGGATTTTATCGTGATTGGCAACCCACCGGGCTACCACCGGAACGCCATAAGGGGTACGCCGTGCAGTGGTTTGCCCTGGCGCTCACATTGTTTGTGTTGTACTGCGTCATTACCGTGAAGCAGTCGAGGTCCGTAGGAAACGAAGAATGAACGCGAGTGATTCTCAACAGAACGTTTCAACTGAAGAGCGCAATCGGGGCCGTTGGTCGTTCATCGTCCTGGTGGTGATTTTCTTTGCCCCGCTGATTGCCGCGTGGCTTATGTACTTTGGCGTCATTGATTGGAAGCCCGAAGGTATCAAGGCCAATGGAGAATTAGTGGATCCCCCGGTGCCGATCGACATTGTCGCGCCGGATTATCTGGTGGCGTCGCAAAGCGATCAGCTGCTGCGCGACACGTGGACACTGGTTTATGTGGCAGATGAGTGTTTGGAGGATTGCGAAGCATCACTTGTGCTCATCCGACAGGTGCGATTGTCCCTGGGTCGCTATCTTGATCGCATCAGCCGCACGCTCATAGTGACCCAAACACCACCGGACGTAACGCGTCTGGCCGAGGCCTTCCCGGGTATGGATATTATTCACAGTGACCAGATGGCGCGTCAGATTCTCGATGCCGCGTCGCAAGAGGCCGGTGAGAGAATTTACCTGGTCGATCCGCTGGGCAATCTGACACTGATGTTTGCGCGCGACAGCGAACCGCGACCGATCTACAACGATTTAAAACACCTACTCAAACTCTCGAGGATCGGGTAATGAAGCGCTATCACCAGGCCGTCCTGTTCACCACGCTGCTGACCTTATCGGTCATTGTGGCCGGTGCTTGGGTCCGATTGACCGACGCTGGACTTGGCTGCCCCGACTGGCCGGGGTGCTATGGGCAACTCTTGGTGCCCGAGGCGCAAGAAGAAATCGATCGCGCGAATTCGGCGTTTCCCGAGCGCCCGGTCGAAACAGGCAAGGCCTGGCGCGAGATGATCCACCGGTACATGGCCAGCCTACTGGGGTTATGCATTGTCGGTCTGGCGGTCGCCGCCCTCATTCGGCGCAAACGCGATCCACTTCAACCCGTGGTGATTCCTGTGTTGCTGGTCTTCTTGGTTATCTTTCAAGGCATGCTCGGCATGTGGACGGTTACACTATTGTTAAAGCCGCTCATCGTGATGGGGCATCTGATCGGCGGAATGACGACACTCAGCCTGCTGGTTTGGTTGGCATGGCAAACCCGGTATCCAGAGGCGGTTAAGCTGGGTTCGACTGAGCAAGACCGGCGACGACCCATGACGCGACTCGCGACGATCGGGCTGGGCGTGTTGTTTGTCCAGCTCATGCTTGGCGGCTGGACATCCACCAACTACGCTGCGATGTCCTGCCCCGATTTTCCCACCTGTCAAAATCAATGGTTGCCCGCCGGTGCGGACTACGCCGAAGGGTTTGTGCTGTGGCGTGGGCTGGGTGTCGATTATGAAGGCGGTGTGCTCGAGCACCCAGCGCGTGTGGCGATCCATTTTGTGCATCGACTTGGCGCGATTGTCACTACGATTGTGCTGCTGTGGATGGCCATTGCGCTGATGCGCGTCGGCGGTCCACCGGCCCGGCGCAGTGCTCTGGCCACTAAGGTTTTTTTGGCCGCGCAAATTGCGATAGGAATCATCATCATAAAGCTCGCCCTGCCGCTGAGCTGGGCGGTGGCGCATAACGGAAATGCGGCCCTCCTGCTCATTGCGGTAATCAGTGCCAATTTCTGCGCGCGCCGACTGCCCATGGTGCGATAGCATAGGGGCCTGACACGCCGCGGGCGAAAACCGAGCACGATCCATGTCCAGCACGACCGTTTTTGACAGCTACTTTGAACTCACGAAGCCCCGTGTGGTGGCGCTGATCGTGTTTACTGCCGTGGTGGGCATGGTCTTGGCCACTGAATCTGAAGTGCCTTGGCTCGCGCTCGTTTTTGGCACGCTCGGCATCGGTTTGGCGGCTGCTTCGGCGGCCGTGATCAATCATGTGATCGATCGCCGCATTGATGAAAAAATGCATCGCACGCATCGTCGCCCGCTTCCTACCGGTCAACTCCCTGCGCG
Organism: Pseudomonadota bacterium; assembly: GCA_039028935.1. NCBI lineage: Bacteria > Pseudomonadati > Pseudomonadota > Pseudomonadota bacterium. The sequence continues at coordinate 22,726 of JBCCHD010000024.1, forward strand.
CAATGCCATGGTGTTCGCGCTTGTGCTGGGTGTGTTGTCAATGGCGACGCTCGTGTGGCTAGTCAATCCGCTGACGGCCATTTTGACCTTTGCGAGTCTCATCGGCTACGCCGTGATCTACACGGTGTATCTCAAACATGCGACCCCCCAGAACATCGTCATCGGCGGTGCGGCAGGCGCTGCCCCGCCGGTGCTCGGATGGGTCGCTGTGACCAACTCGATTGATGCCAATGCCTTGCTGCTGTTCTTAATTATTTTTGCCTGGACGCCGCCACACTTCTGGGCGCTTGCCATTGCGCGCAAGGAAGACTATGCCAATGCGGGGGTGCCGATGTTGCCGGTGACCCATGGCGTTAAGTTCACGAGTCTTCAGGTGATGCTGTATACGGTAATCTTGATCGTGATCACGGTGTTTCCCTATCTCACCGGTATGAGCACATTGTTTTATCTGGTTGGTGCGCTGCTGCTTGGTGCCTGGTTTTTGTATTACGCGTGGCGCATGCTGTCTGACCAAGGGTACGAACTGTCTATGAAAACATTTACTTTTTCGATCACGTATTTGATGTTGCTGTTCGGGTTGCTGCTCGTTGATCATATCGGGTCGTTACTGTTCGCAGCAAAGGCGGGAGGCTCATAATGCGTTGGCTAATTTTGATTGCCGCGGTGTTGATCGTTGGCGCCTGGGGCGTGTCTGTGCTCACCGCCAAGGACGATTCGCCTGTGACCGACGTGCCCGGTGCGCCGATAACCGATGTGGATGACGTTGTGCCGGCCGAGGCCGAGGTGGTCGCGGAGGTTGAGCCGTTGGTCGACACGGACGAGGAGGCGGGGCCCCGCCGCATTATCGTCGACGATCCAGGTAACTTTTTTGGGCTGATGGAAACGATTGGTCTGGATAATATGGAGCAACGCTTTTCAAATTGGTCGCTCGAGCATGGTTACCCGTTCTCCGACCAAACCGGCGTGCTGTTACTCGAGCAACCCTACAATCAGTACGACGATGAGACGCTGCGCGCGTTCGCAGAAAATGAAGACATGTGGGCGCAGCAGTTTCTGGCCAAGCGTCTTGAGCGCACGCGACCGGCAGAGGCGATCGACTGGTATCGCAAAGCGGCGATCAACGGCTCGCTTTATGCGATGGATCAACTAACGGCGCTCTACGGTCGGCTTGGTCGCGCGCGGGCGGACGGCCGCAACACGGACGGCGAATACAAAGAACAATTACTGGCTGTGCGCGACAGCGTTGAATCAACGGACGAGATGAGTTTTGCTTGGTCGATGGCGTCGGTCATGGCGGGAGGAGACCCGGGCCGTAATCGCATTATGCTCGATACGCTGGGGCGCAATTTTGACGATGATCAACAGCAGCGCGCCTGCGATATGGCCAGCAGTTTATACTCTGACTTGGCCGGGCAGCGCCAAAGCCGAGGGCTAGAGGACTTCTCGCGACAACCGCCACCCTTGATGATGGGGACATTCTCGGATATTTCGGCCCTCCCATGCGGTGGGGGAGCCGCCGTTCCCCATATCGACACCACGTCTTGCGAAGAGGTGGTGATGGTTATGGGGGGCACCGAGAACGAACTCGTGGTGTGTGGAGGCTGAGCATGCCCAGGATGAGAACGATGCCGCCGGGACAGACGCATGAGAATGGTTCGTTCTTGATCTGGCATGGGGTGGGGTGTTACGCACAAGTCGCATTGCGCCTCGTGAGCTAATCCGCTTCGATGAGCGACTTTCTTTCGAATCAAGATGACGCCGGTGCCACTGCGGCACCTGGCAGCACAGCATTGCTCGAACTGAATCCTCAGCAGCAAGAGGCGGTATCGGCTGACTTGCGACCGGTACTTGTTCTGGCGGGCGCAGGTAGCGGTAAAACGCGAGTTTTGATTCATCGCATTGCGTGGCTGATGCTTGAAAAGAGTGCCTCACCGCACAGTATTCTCGCCGTCACGTTTACAAATAAAGCCGCGGCCGAAATGCGGCATCGCATTGAGATGCTACTGGGCATGCCCTCCGCGAATCTTTGGGTCGGCACCTTCCATGGTATTGCGCATCGTTTGCTCAGGCTGCATTACCAGCAAGCGGCTTTGCCGCAGGCGTTTCAGATTATGGATGCCGACGACCAGCTGCGGTTTATCAAACGACTCATCAAGAACGAGGGTCACGAGGATGGCAACTGGGATCCGAAAGAGGTTCGCAGCTACATCAATCACCAAAAGAGTGAATGTCGTCGAGCGCATGATATCGCACCCGATGCCGACCCCAATAAACGCCAGCTCGCGCGATTTTATCAAACCTATCAGGAAGCGTGTGATCGGGCGGGTGTTGTCGATTTTGCCGAACTCTTACTGCGCGCTTTTGAGTTATGGCGTGATAATCCGCCGTTGCTCGCGCACTATCAGAAGCGATTTCAGTATTTACTCGTTGATGAGTTTCAAGACACCAATACCATTCAGTATCGCTGGCTGCGACTTTTGGCGGGCAAGCAGGGCATTCCGTTTGTCGTCGGCGACGATGATCAGTCAATCTACCGCTGGCGCGGCGCGCGCATTGAGCATATCTATCGTTTTGAAAAGGACTTTCCCAACGCCCAGATCGTTCGCCTCGAACAAAATTATCGTTCTACCGGCAACATACTGGATGCGGCGAATGCCCTAATCGCGCGCAACGAGTCGCGCATGGGGAAAAACCTTTGGACCGAGGGGAGGCGTGGCGAGCCGCTACGTGTGTATGCAGCCTACAATGAACGCGACGAAGCGGAGTTTGTGGTGGCGCGTATTCGCGATTGGATCGAACAAGGCAATCGACGCAGCGAAGTGGCCATTTTGTATCGCTCCAACGCGCAATCCCGTGTGTTTGAAGAGTATCTGATTAACTTGCGTATTCCCTATCGTGTGTATGGGGGGCTGCGTTTTTTCGAGCGTGCGGAAATTAAGGACGCGCTGGCCTATCTGCGTTTGGCTACGAGCCACGACGACGACACGTCATTCGATCGCATTGTCAATATGCCGACACGCGGTATAGGCGCCAAATCGGTCGATCGTATCCGTGCGCACGCGAAGGAGCAGGCTTTATCGCTGTGGGCCGCAGCTGAAGCGCTGGCCAAAAACGGCTTCGCCGCCCGCACAGCGAATGCCGTGAGTGGCTTTATCGCTCTGATCAGAAAACTCCGCGACGATATTGCCGAGTTGGAACTGCATGAGCAGGTCGAGCACGTTATCCATGAGAGCACGTTGCTCGCGCATTACGAAAAAGATCACAGTGAGAAAGGTGAGGCGAAGGTCGAAAACCTGCATGAATTAGTCAGCGCGGCACGAGGCTTTGATCCGGAACAAATCGAAGACGAGCTGCCGCCACTGGTTGCATTTCTAGCGCACGCCAGCCTTGAGGCCGGCGAAGGGCAGGGAGCGGCATGGGAAGACTGTGTGCAAATGATGACGCTTCATTCTGCCAAGGGCCTCGAGTTTCCGTTGGTGTTTATGGTGGGTATGGAGGATGGCCTATTCCCGCACCAGCGATCGCTGCAGGATACCGTCGGACTCGAGGAGGAGCGCCGACTTTGCTATGTGGGGGCGACACGTGCGATGCAGCAGCTTTACCTGTCGTACGCCGAACAGCGACGCCTGCACGGTATGGATAATTTTTCCGCGCCGTCGCGCTTTTTGTCCGAATTACCGGCCGAACTGCTCGAGGAAATTCGGCCGCAGGTCCAAATTAGTCGGCCCGTATACCGACCGGGTCACGTGGCGGGTCGCCAGTCTGTTACGCCAGGTCTTGGCGCCACTTCGCATGACAAATTCTCCCTCGGTCAACGTGTCCATCACAAGAAATTCGGTGAGGGCGTGATTCTCAATTTTGCCGGGCAGGGGGCGCAAACGCGCGTTGACGTCAACTTCGCGTCTGTGGGCATGAAACAGCTCGTTTTGTCCTATGCAAACCTCGAAGTGTTGTAAACTTCAGGTCTGGATTGCCAGCCAAAGGCCCTTGTTGTGAAAATCATCATTCTCGGCGCAGGACAGGTCGGCTCGACCGTGGCGTATTATCTTGCCAAGGAAGAATCCAACGAAGTAACGATAGTGGATCTGAACGAAGAAGTGCTGCGTGATCTGCAGGACCGTCTCGACGTGGGCACCGTTCAGGGTCATGCGGCACACCCCGATGTGCTTGAAAGCGCCGGAGCCAGCGACGCGACAATGATCATCGCACTGACCAACAGTGACGAGACCAACATGATCGCCTGCCAGGTCGCTTACACGCTTTATCATACGCCGACCAAAATCGCGCGTATCCGAAGTCTTGCGTATATCAAAAGCGAAAAACTGTTCACCCAAGATGCATTGCCGGTTGATGTGGTCGTCAGTCCCGAGAACTTGGTGACTGAATATATCGAACGCCTCATTCATTACCCGGGTGCTTTACAAGTGCTGGAGTTTGCCGAGGGGAAAATACGCCTCGTCGGTCTGCGCGCCCACAAAGACGGTCTGTTAGTCGGTCAAGAGCTCAACACCCTGCGAGAACACATTCCCAATACCGATACCCGCGTTGCCGCGATTTACCGAGATGGAAAGAGCATTCGACCGGAAGGCGATACCGTCATTCGGGAGGACGACGAAGTGTTTTATATTGCTGCGCGAAAAGATATTCGAGTGGTGATGAGTGAAATGCGTAAGCTTGAAGCACCGGTGCGTCGCGTGGTGATCGCGGGTGGTGGCAATATTGGCTTTAATCTCGCGCGCACGCTTGAGCGGACGAATCAGGTGAAGATTATTGAGCGCGACCGAGAACGCGCGAAGTGGGTGTCAAAACATTTGGATAACGCCATTGTGCTCACCGGTGATGCGGCCGATCAGGAACTGTTGGTGGAGGAGAATATCGATCACGTCGATGTGTTCGTGGCGGTAACGAATGCCGAGGAGGCCAATATTCTGTCGGCCATGTTGGCCAAGCGCATGGGAGCCAAAAAGGTGATGGCGCTGATCAATCGACCCGCCTATGCCGATTTGGTTGAGGCCGATACGATCGACATCGCATTGTCGCCACAGCAGATCACTCTGAGTTCTCTACTGGCGCATGTGCGACGTGGTGATGTGGCGAAAGTGCATACCTTGCGTCGTGGCGCAGCTGAGGCGCTCGAAGCAGTCGCGCACGGCGATAGCAAAAGCTCGAAAGTGGTTGGCAAGGCAGTCGAGGACATCGAGTTGCCCCCGGACGTTCAGATCAACGCGATTGTGCGAGGCGACGAGGTGATCATTGCCCATCACGACACGGTCATTGAGGCCGACGATCACGTCATTTTGTTTGCCACTGACCGTAAACAAATTCCGCGTGTGGAAAAACTCTTCCAGGTAGGCGTTACGTTCTTTTGATGGCGGCGGATTCGCATGAACTTTGATGTGATTCAGCGCATTCTGGGGCTGCTGCTGATCATGTTCAGCGTGACCATGCTGCCCCCGCTTATTGTCAGCGCTATTTATTTCGAAGATACCTGGCTGGCCTTCGTAAAGTCGTTTGCACTGATCGTGGCGCTTGGCCTGATCATTTGGTATCCCGTGCGCGATCATCGGCGCGAATTGCGCTTGCGCGACGGGTTTATTGTGGTGGCCTCTTTTTGGTTGGTATTGGGCCTGGTTGGCGCGTCACCCTTGTATTTTGATACACGTTTGAATCTCTCACTAACGGATGCGGTGTTTGAATCAATGTCGGGTCTGACGACTACCGGCGCTACCGTGATCGTGGGCCTCGACGAATTACCGAAAGCGCTGTTGTACTATCGCCAGCAACTCCAATGGCTGGGTGGCATGGGCATTATTGTGCTGGCTGTGGCTATTTTACCGATGCTCGGGGTGGGTGGCATGCAGCTTTATCGTGCTGAAACACCAGGACCGATCAAGGACTCTAAGCTCACCCCGCGAATCACTGAGACAGCCAAGGCGCTTTGGTATATCTACCTCGGCATTACAGTGTTTTGTGCGGTTGCTTTTTGGTCGGCCGGGATGTCGGTCTTTGACGCCATATCGCATAGTTTCAGCACGGTCGCTATCGGTGGGTTTTCCACGCATGATGCGAGCATTGGGCATTTCGATAGCGCCGCTATTGAGTGGATCACTATTTTCTTTATGCTCGTTGCCGGCGTGAACTTTTCACTCCACTTTGTGGCGTGGCGCGAAGGTAAGCTCACGGCCTATTTATTCGATCCGGAATTTCGTGCGTATATCGTCGTTTTGAGCACCGTATCGGCGATTGTGTTTGGCGCACTAACGTACTTAAACGTGTTTAATTCGGTGCCCGAAGGGGTCACCAAGAGTGTTTTTCAGGCCGTGTCGATTGGCACAACCACCGGGTTCTCTACGGCTAATTTTTCGGCTTGGCCCGGTGCCATTCCGCTGCTATTGATTCTGACGAGTTTTATTGGTGGCTGCGCGGGCTCCACAGGTGGAGGCATGAAAGTTGTACGCTGGCTGCTCATTTATAAGCAAGGCGTACGCGAGATGTTTCGTCTGGTGCATCCGAGCGCAGAAACGCCGGTTAAGCTTGGCACCAAAGCCGTACCCGATCGGGTGACCGAGGCAGTGTGGGGTTTCTTTTCGGTTTATGTGGTGATTTTTGCCATTATGATGCTGATTCTCATGACAACGGGGCTTGATCAGATCACCGCGTTTTCGGCGGTGGCGGCCACGCTCAATAATCTGGGCCCAGGTCTTGGTGGTGTGGCGAGTAATTTCGCGTCGGTAAACGATGTAGCGAAGTGGGTATCGATCATGGGGATGCTGCTCGGTCGACTTGAGATTTTCACCTTGCTGGTGTTGTGTACACCGTCCTTCTGGCGTCGATAAAGGAACATACGATGAGCGACAACAAACAAACCGATGCAATACCGACCGCACGACCAAAAACGTCTTCACTCGACCACGCCATGCTCAGTCGCGAGTCTTGGAAAATATTTCAAATCATGGCCGAATTTGTCGATGGCTTTGAAAAGTTATCGGGTATTAGTCCGTCGGTCAGCGTATTCGGTTCGGCACGCACGTCTCCAGATGATCCAAACTATGCGCTCGCCGAGGACATCGGGAGGCGTTTGTCGGATGCGGGCTTTGCCGTGGTGACGGGCGGTGGCGGCGGTATTATGGAGGCGGCGAATAAGGGGGCATTTGGCGGGAAATCGAGCAGTGTCGGACTCAATATCGTGCTACCGAATGAACAAAAACCGAATGATTACCAAGATATCGCGCTCGTTTACCGACATTTTTTCTCGCGCAAAGTCATGTTTGTTAAATACGCGTCGGCGTATGTTGTGCTGCCCGGTGGTTTTGGCACCATGGATGAGTTTATGGAAATCTTGACGCTCATTCAAACCGGTAAATCGCGTGGCATACCCATTGTGTTAGTCGGACGCAAATTTTGGGAAGGTCTAATCCAGTGGTTTCGTGATTCGTTGCTCGCTCACGGCACGATTGCCGAAAAAGATTTTGACTTGTTCCATCTCGTGGATGAGGCGGCCGACGTGCTTGATGTTATTCAAGCCCATTATCGCGAGCGCGATGATTATGGTCCCTCCCTGGAAGAACGCGAGGTGATGTTAGGCCTGTGAGTCGCGTGCTGCTATCCATGGCCAACGCTATCGATGCGGTGAGTTGCGCAGTGGGGCGAATGGTGTCTTGGGGCACACTGTTAATGGTGCTGACAACCGCAGCGGTTGTAGTGCTACGTCATGGTTTTGACATCGGCTGGATTTGGCTACAGGAAGTCAGTGTTTATCTGCATGCGCTCGTGTTCCTCCTCGGTGCGGCCTATGCATTGAGCGGTGATGAGCATGTGCGAGTCGATGTGTTTTATCGCGGGTTTACGCCCGAAGGTCGCCGTTGGGTCGATACGCTTGGCACGCTCTTTTTGTTGTTGCCGACGATGGTCTTCGTTTTTTGGTCGACCTGGCACTACGTCATGCGCTCATGGATAGAAGCCGAGAGTTCACATGAAACGGGCGGACTGATTTATCCTTTTCCGTCGCTGCTGAAAACAAGCATTCTTGTGGCGTGCGCTCTGTTGGTCTTTCAGGGGCTGGCAATGACCCTTCGTGCGTGGCGTGGTAATCCGCGTGCGAACACGCAAGACGAAACACCCCACGGCGGGGCGCTGTGATGGAAGCGGCCTTTTTTCCTCTGCTTTTGTTTATTGCGGTGATCGTTACGCTCATGGCAGGCTATCCCGTTGCGTTCACGTTGTCGGGCGTGGCGCTCATTGTTGCCGGTATCGGGCTACTCACCGGGACGTTCGACGCGACGCTGCTGGGCACCATCCCGAGTCGCATTTATGGCAACGTCATGAAAAATGAGATTCTCGTTGCCGTACCGATGTTTGTGTTCATGGGTGTAATGCTCGAGCGCGCTCGCATTGCCGAAGAACTCCTCGATACGTTGGGCTTGTTGTTTGGGCGCGTGCGGGGCGGATTAGGGATTGCGGTGACGCTCGTGGGCATGCTGCTCGCAGCGAGTACAGGCATCGTTGGCGCCACCGTTGTGACGATGGGGCTATTGTCGCTACCGACCATGTTGAAGCGCGGCTACGATCCGAGAATTGCCAGTGGCACGATCTGCGCTTCGGGTACGCTGGGGCAGATTATTCCACCGTCTATTGTGCTCGTGCTGCTTGGCAGCGTGTTGTCGTCGGCCTATCAAGAGGCACAGCGGCGGCAGGGGAGCTTTACGCAGGACGCGGTGTCGGTGGGCGACCTATTCATGGGTGCGTTGTTGCCGGGCTTACTGTTGGTGCTCCTTTACATGGTGTATTTGATCGGCATGGCCTGGCTCAAACCGCAGTCTATGCCAGCGGTTGAACGCAGCGATATGAGTGGTGGGGAGTTGGTGATTCGCGTTGTGCGCGTATTACTGCCGCCACTGATCCTGATCCTTGCCGTGCTGGGGTCGATTATTGCCGGAATCGCCTCGCCCACTGAAGCGGCCGGTGTTGGCGCGCTCGGTGCGCTGCTATTAGCGATCCTCGGCGGCAAGCTGAATGTCTCAAGACTTCAAGACGTGATGCAAAGCACCACCAAAGTCAGTGCCATGGTGTTTATGATTTTGCTGGGCGCGTCGATATTCTCGTTAGTATTTCGCGGCTTTGGTGGCGATGATGTGGTGCATGACGCGCTGACTAACCTACCAGGCGGAAAGGTCGGTGCACTCGTCGTTGTGATGCTCGTGATGTTTTTGTTGGGTTTTGTGCTCGATTTTATTGAGATTGTGTTTGTGGTTGTGCCCATCGTCGGACCGGTGTTGCTAGCCATGGGTGTCGATCCTGTCTGGCTGGGCGTGATGATTGCGATCAATTTACAGACGTCATTTCTTACGCCGCCGTTCGGCTTCTCGCTTTTTTATTTACGCGGCGTCGCGCCAGTCGATATGCCCACAAAAGCGATTTACCAAGGCGTAATGCCTTTTGTCTTTATTCAGTTGTTGCTGTTGCTGATACTCGCACTATGGCCAGAGCTCGCCACCTGGCTGCCTCAGAAAATATACGGATAGCTGGCCGTCGACGGCAATTGTTGATACGTGAGGACGTGTCGGTTACGTGTCTTAATACCGAGCACCGGGTGCATCGCTCTTTGCGTATACGGCGCTGTAAAGGAACCGAGTTAACCTGGATGAGTCGGGTTGTTGCTTGCCTTTGCGCGCGCATTGATCAACTGGAAAGATCGGCCAAACAGGCAGACGGTGTGGAAACAGTCGATCACGGGCCAGTGGTGTGCTGTGACCCACCTGGCGTCCAATGCGGCTTGATCGGATTAAACGCGTATTCCCAGTTTCTTCTTGAGGTAATCGCTGGTCAGGTGCTTGGCTATATCGGTTGGTTCGCAGTTGCCGTCCGGATCGAAATCGATTGGACCGATTTTTTTGGCAACCTTTAAGGCGGCGGCATTGAGTTTTTTAGTGCGTTTTCCGATGCCCATCAGTGCACTGCCCATCGCCATGAGTCCATCGATGGACTGCGATGGATACGTCTTGTCGATGTGCGCAATATGGGCGAGAAAATACGCTTCATCCGGTGCCGTCTTCTTCTTACTTTTCGATATCTCGTACAGCAGGCCATAACCACATCGTCGGCGCACGGGATCCTTGCTCTTGGTCCATGTGTCAGCGAGCTCAATAACAAAGGGTGTTTTGGCAAGCGTCGCATCGCACGACGAAAATACGTGTGCGAGATGACCGCCCTGCAATTGTTCGACCTGCGTCTCGGCCTGTTTGATCGTGATGCTCTTCGGGTCATCAATCAATAACGCGATGATTTTCATTTCGTAGATGGCGGATGCCCAGAGCTTTTTGGCCAGTATCGGATCTCGGCCAATTGTTTTAGCAAACCGACGTAGCGTCGTGAGGCCAAGTCCGTAGCCTCTCAGCCCTCCAGTCTTCTCGCCCAGCGCTTTCCAATGCGCCATGCCGCGTGCGTCTTTATGCGCTTTCAAATACTCGAGTACGTCCGATTTGGTCATGGGTCGATGTCCGTTTTGTTATTGCATGGGCAGATCGAAGTGGCGTCGCTCTATTTGCGAGCGTTATAGTAAGACAACTCAGACACTTCGTGGAACGGCTGCACCTCACCGAAAAATGCCGAATAGGACGCATAGATCTCGTTGAAATCGGCGTCGCTGTTGGACAGCTCTTGAAGCACCTCATTTGAGATCGCCTGCAGTCGCTTGAGTACGTCGCGAGGGAACTCACGTAATTCGACGTTGTGCTCATTAATGAGCGTGCGCAACGCACGCGGATTGTTGCGCGTGTACTCGGCATGCATGCGTAGGGTGGCTGAGTCACACGCGAGCTGTACGATCTGTTTGAGATCGTCCGGCAACGCGGTAAAGGCGTCTTTGTTCACGATGCATTCCAGCGCCGCATTGGGTTCATGCCAGCCTGGGTAGTAGTAGTATTTTGCCGCCTTATAAAACCCAAACGATAAGTCGTTGTAGGGTCCGACCCACTCGGTGGCGTCAATGTCGCCGGTTTGAAGCGCCGTGAATATCTCGCCGCCTGGGCGATTGACCGATACGCCGCCAGCCCGCGTGAATACTTCCCCGCCCAGGCCCGGGATACGCATTTTGAGACCTTTAAGATCATCAACCGAATTGATTTCTCGATTGAACCAACCACCCATTTGAACACCCGTGAAACCGGCAAGAAACGGCACGAGATTAAAGCGGTCATACAGTTTCATGTAGAGTGCCTGACCGCCCCCCTCATACAGCCAGCCGGCATATTCGGCAGCGTTCATGCCAAACGGAACGGCGCCAAACAGTTGTGTGGCGGGGGATTTGCCTTTCCAGTAATAAGCCCCGGTGTGTCCGATCTGCGCCGACCCGCTGGAGACCGCATCGAAGACCTCGAGCGCTGGAACCAATTCACCTGCCGCGTAGACTTTTACTTGAATACGGCCACCGCTGGCCGATTCGATCGTACGACCCAGGTAATCGGCTGCGGTGCCGAGGCCGGGGAACATCGGCGGCCAAGAGGTCACCATGTTCCACTTAATGGGTTTGCCCGTGAGTCCGGGGCCGCAGTCGGTGGTGGTGTCGGCTTGCGAACAAGCCGCGATCGAGGTGGCCAGGGAACCGAGCCCCAGGCCGGCGACAAAATCTCTGCGTTTCATGGTGGCCTTCGTGTTGACAAAAACAGCCACATTATTAACAGATGAGTCGCCGAATTCCCACTACTCGCGCAATGCTCGGAGTGGCGGTCAGGACGGTTAGAACGGGATATCGTCCTCGGGAATAGGCGGCTGTTCGTCCCACATCGGCGGCGCATCAGAGTCCTGTATTCCCGCCTGCTCGGCTCGCTCCACGCGCCACGCCTTGACATCGGTGTACCAGCGGCCGTTGTACTCGCGACTTTCAAGATCGAAATGCACCGTGAGATCATCGCCTTGCGTGATCTTGAACTGATCGATTTTGTCGCCCCAGACCATGAAACAAACCGATTTGGGGTAGTCGCCGGTGATCTCGATGACATATTCCTGTTTACGCCAAGGACCGCGTGAAGACGTGCCGGACTTTTCGTCGAGTACGTGCGTGATTTTGCCTTTGAGTTCCAATTTTTCCCCCGTCAATGCTCGTGCAAAGCGCTAAGGCTATCACCGATTTGACCTCAAGAACCACCGGCATATCCAAAAATATCAGGTGGAAATGCCGGATGGTTACCACCATCTGAACGCCGTTGTGTGAGCGCAAAGACGGACGGTGCGGATGAGGCCCGATGTTTCTGGCCGTGGTGCAGCCACTACCGGCTAAACGGCTCCTTCCGATCGCTGCGCGTCTCTTGCGAATTTTCTGGGCGTTGGATGGCATCGTCCGTGTAGGTGTAGGCAAACCGGCTTTGACCAAGCTGGTGGATCACATACATATTGAAAAAATGCGCGATGCCTAGCACAACCAACACAAGTCCGATTCCGGAGGTTTGGTAGACGATGAGTTGACTGAATTGTTCGATGTGGGCATCCGTGCGCATGCGCAACAACACGAAACCCAGATTGACCAAATAGAAACCCACGACCAATAGGTGGTTAGTCGCCACAGCCAGCTCGCGGTTGCCACGCAGGCCGCGCTCCAAGAAGGGCAGTCCGTTGCGGCTGAGCGTGCGCGAGACGTACACCGTAATCAGGATGCTAATAAATAGATAGATAAGATAGTTGATTGAATTGAGCATGTTCCTCTCCAGATGACCAAAGACTGACGACGAGCGCCACGACCACTATCCAGTCTGACGGTGGTCTTCGGATTGAGCCTCCGAGTTGATCGGTTAGGAATGCTTTTTAATAAAGTATCAAACTTTCAGTGTGTTACAAGTCTCCGAATTGATCATTTCGGCATTTTCTCTTTGCCTAGTTGTTCTTTTCGATACGCGGCCGGCGAAAGACCTACACGCTCACGAAACGCGGCATAAAAACTCGACTGCGAGCCGAAGCCCACTGTAAGGCCAATGGAGAGGGCTGAGGCTTCCGGCTGTTCGAGCAAGAGTGATTTGGCATCGTTAATGCGGTGGTCTTTCACCAGGCGTGAGAAGCCCATTTTGAATTCGGTGTTGATCAACTCAGACACTTGATGTGTCGATAGATCAAGCGCTTGGCTTAACGTCGTCAAATTGAGCGTTTCGAAACGGTGCAGTTGCTCCACTTCAAAGAGCCGCTTGACCTGAGCTGTCACTTGCTCGACGTTGACGTTGCCAAGGGTTGAGGCGGCATAAGCAGACCGCGCGGTTTCGTCGATATCGATCAGGACATGAGGAAAGGCTATGACAACAAACGTCACTAACGCCACCGAAACACCAATCGCGAGTGCATAGCTTGTGTAAAAGAGTTCAGGCCCTATCCAAGGGGCAGCGAGTACCAGCGCGAGTACCGCCACGGCGATAAGCGCGAAGAGACCGAAAAAAAAGGCTTCGAATTTGAAACGATTGATGTGTTGGCGCAAGCGGACCACTACGGTGACCAGCCAGATGGCGTAGGCCGCGCCCACAACGAACGCAATGGTCAACGCCACCCTGCCGCTAATAAACGGCGTGGCGGCAACGGGAATGAAATGTAGGGCGTCGGTCCAACGCAGGGATTGGTGTTTAATGAGAAGGGAGCGACTGAATAAGAAAAACAGCGCGGGTGCGAGTAAAAGGCCGGCCGCGTAAGCCTTCGATACGAGCAAGTTTTGCTCGCGATTGAAATAGTCGATATGGGCAATCTGAAGACCAACGAGAACCATGACCAACGCAGTGCACGAGATGGCCGACCATGTTGATCGCATCACAGGTGGCATGAAAAAGAGGTAGGCGACCAGAAGCAGTGGCAGTGCAACAATCGAAAAGCCGACCACAATGTTAGTGAGTAACTCCATCCATTACGCATTCCACACTAACGCCGTCACGAAGTCCATTGAAGGGGCAATGGGCAGGTGCCATCGTCAAACGACGCCGACAATGCGCGCTCATCGCCGTGGCGTATTCTGGTCGCCACGGTCTGACGGAGAAAACGTTGTTCGCTTAGATAGACCCACAGTATGTCAATAAGAAAGGCCGACCTTGATGGGTCGGCCTCTCAGTGACCTTACATCGCCCCTGAGGGGAGAGACGGGCGAAGCAAAGTGTGTGACAGCGATTAGAAAATCTCCGGATCGGGATCCACCGTGCGACCGGAATCGTTGGGTCGATCGTCGCTGTCCGTAATCAACCAGTTGCAGTGGTTCGATTCAGGACTGGCCGTCAAGGGACACGCACCATAGTGTCCGGCGGTTGGTTTTTTAGAATACATGAGCCGCGGTCCAACCTGAGTGGGGTTATTCGGGTCGAACCCATCGACGACAATGGGAAACAGACCGCTTGCCTCAGTCGGCACCGTGCCTTGTTGAGTGCCATTGTTTGGTGTGTTGAACATCATGTTAGCGTTGCCGGTGCCGGCCGGCGCAAGCTCTGCAATACTCTTGTCGGCAATCCCAGCGCGATCACCTTGATTACCAAATGAACCAATGATGGGGTGCGGCGCATTCGCGTCGTCTGGGTTGTACGGTAACGATCCGAACCGAATGGTGGTTTCATCGGTCAGATCGGTGTAATCATGCAGCATGTCGAATGCCCCGTTCTTATAAAGACCGGGCATATCGACACCGTCGTTGTTCCAATCTCCGGTCATCGGCGTATAGCTCGAATCGCCGTACGCCAAAGTCTGAAGGTCTATCCACACCAGCGAGAGATCATAACTGTGCTTGAGCCACCAGGCGCCGTTCTTATAAATGCCAATGTTGTCGTAACCGTCGCCATCCCAATCGCCGACCACCGGGGTCCAGCCGGTACCGCCAAAGGTGCCGATGAGGTTGTCCCCCATGTACCAGGTACCTTGTACAAAGCGCAGCACCAGAGAGGTTTCATCGGTGATGCCAAATTGTTGGGCAATGTCAGGCGGGAAGTTGCCGGTGACATAGCAGTTGTCGACTTCGCCATCGGCGCACAGGCGGTTGGTGTCAGCGACCGCCGACACGCTACCCGCGGCGATCAGGGCGATGCCGGCCCAGAGGGCAGGCGTTTTCATTCGTGAAATAGTCATACGAGAGGCCTTTTGTAATGAAGAAAAAATGCTCTAAGGCATTTGCGTAGAGAATGGTTTCACTAATCGACCCGATTGCTCAAGTAAAGTGGGCCCTGAATGCAGGGAAAAGGTGTGATTTTTTTGTTACCATTTTTGGAACAGAATAGAGTGGACATCTAACTGCATGAAAAAAATAGACTTTCCAGATGGATTTGGATTCTGTCCAAGTTTTTGCATAATGCGTGTCTCAGTGTTTACCCCGAGTTTGCGGTGTTGATTCGCATGGTGACCAGGCACACTCTCGCTACGTATCGAATGGGTGGCCGGTGAGTTATTCAGAAGCCGAGATCTTTAAACTAGGGCCTTTTCGTGTTGAACCTCGCACAGGTCGCATTCTCTTGGACGGTTCTGTTCGTCAGGTGCAACCCAAAGTCATGCAACTGCTCCTTTGCCTGGTCGATAACCACGGGCAGGTGGTCAGCAGCGAATATTTACTGGAACACGTTTGGCCTGACGTGTTTGTTGACGGCGGCGCGCTAAGGCGAGCGATCTATTTTCTGCGCAAGGCACTCTCTACCGACAACAACGACGCAGTGATTGAAACGCTCTCCAAGCGTGGTTACCGCCTTAACCTTGCGCCAAGCAAAGCCGACGCGTCGCCAGTCGAGGTCTCGGAGACAAGTTTGACGACTACCGCGGCTGTCACGAGTGCGTACCGCGGACTAAACGTCTTTGATATTGATCATGCTCAGCAGTTTTTTGGTCGTGCAGCACTGACGACATTGGCCTGTGACGCCTTGGCTCGCCAGCTCGATGACGGCCGAGCGTTCGTGCTGCTACTCGGTGCGAGCGGTAGTGGAAAGTCCTCGCTAGCGCGAGCGGGTGTCCTTCCTGCACTCGTTGAAGAGCGACGACGCCAGGGTCTTAATCCGGACGTATTTGTGTTGGAGGCGGGTAAGGGACTCAAAGACCCGGTGTTTCAGATCGCCGAAAGCCTGTTGCGAACCTTTGGGGTAACGCGACCGTTGAATCCGGATGTGATGGCGTTCATCGAGAGACTGTCAGAGGACGCCGAAGAGACGATTGCACAGCTCATTGAGCAAGATCAGGAAGAGGACTCACCCGTTTGTCGCGCCATTTGGCTCTTGGATCAGTTCGAGCAGTTTCTCACGAGTGCGACGTTGGCGGACGAGCAGCGTACGATGATCTTTTCGGTTATCTATTCATTGGCGCGTAGCGGCGCGGTGCATATAGTCGCCACCATGCGCAATGAATTTTATCCGCAGCTTATTCATCACGATGCATTGCGCTACCTTAAAGGGCGACACGGTATCGTTGACGTGACTCAGCCTGGGGCGGCTGAAATCGGTGACATCGTGCGCAAGCCCGCTGTGTTGGCGGGGCTCGCGTTTGAACAACGCGAAGACAAACAGCGGCTGGATGTGCGGCTAATCGACGAGGCGACCACGCTCTCCAATAGTCTGCCACTGCTGCAGTTTGCGCTGCGCGAATTGGAACTAAGTTGCGGCGAATCAAAGCTGCTGAGCTTCGCCCAGTACGACAAACTCGGCAGTTTGAAAGGCTGTCTTTCGCAGCACGCAGAACGCGTGTATCAGTCTCTATCAGACGAGCAGCAGCGCTGCCTTGCACAGGTGCTGAGTCAGTTAGTGACCGCCGATCCGCGCAATGCGAGCCGTCTGCTCAAGCGCACTGTGCCGCTGTCCGAGTTTCGTTCCGCACCGGCTCGCGCGTTGATTGAGCGATTTGTGAATGCGCGACTCATGATCAGTTTTCTCGATGCCTATACCAACGAGCCAAGCATCGAGATCATTCACGAGTCGGTTATGGAGCATTGGCAGCGCGCGCGTGATTGGGCGGAGCGCAGCTACGCCGACCTTCGCTTTCGCAGTTGGCTCACTGAGCTCAGTGACAAATGGCGCCAGGACGATCATGCTGAAGCGTATCTGCTGCGTGATGGCAAGTTACTCGTCGACGCGCAAAAACTGCTCGGTCGAGAGGGCTTTTTTGATGAGAACCAACAGCGCTTCGTTCGTGCGTCACTAAAACGAGCCGATCGGGCAAGCCATATCCGACGTGGGGTCATCGCCTCGCTTGCGGCGCTGCTTGGGGTGTCGTTGATTCTATGGAATCAGGCGATTCGTAATGCGGACAAGGCCGAGCGAGCGCTTGGCCGGGCGAATATCACCAGCAGTTTTATGGCGTCTATTTTTTCAGATGCGGAGCCTGGTACCCAAGGCGAAGTGCTCACGGCGCTTGACGTGGTCACGTCGGCTCGTGATCGACTCCGCGACGAACCGATAGACGATCCGTTAGCGCAGGCCGATTCTCTTCGCACGCTGGGTGAGTTGTTCCTAAAGCTCAATGACTATGAGCAAGCTGGCGCGATGTTTGAGCAGGCGCAGGCCGTGTATCAACAAGCCGACGAAGACGCACCGCTTTTGGAAGCGCAAATCGCACTTGAGTTGGCGGGTCTTCAGCGTGAGATCGGCGAAATAGAACGTGCCCGCGAGTATGCGAATCAGGCGTTGGCGGCGGCAGAGCGGGCCGACGATCGGTTTTTGGTCGCGCGCATTCAAAATATGTTGGGTCTGGTCAAACAAGGCGAGGACGATTTTGAACGGGCCGGCCGCTGGTTCACACAAGCGCTCGATACATTGCTGCCGGTGTATGAGCAGAGCGAGCGAAACGCGCGCCTGTTGTCACGTATCCATAACAACATTGGATTGAACTACCTGCTTGCTCGCGACTATGACTCGGCGGTTGCGCCGTTTGAGCATTCGCTGTCGCTACTTGCCGAACGGGGGCGACAAAATTCCGCTGACTACAACATCACGATGAACAATCTCGGCATGCTGCGACGACGTCAGGGAGAGCATGAAGCGTCCGCGAAGATTTTTTCTGAAGCGATTGAAACCAGGTTGCGCTATCACCCACTCAGCCATCCCGACGTGATCGCGCTGCACACCAATTTAGCCTCCGCTTATATGAGTCTGGGTGATTATGCTCAAGTGCTCAACACCGTGCAGCGCGCGTTGAGCGCGGACCTTACTGGCAACGCGTACGATACAACGGCCATACCGCAGCTTCGCGTGCGGCGCGTATCGGCGCAGCAGCTCGGTGGGCTACCGTCGTCCGGTCAAGATGTTCGCGAGGCCCGCGAAGCGATCGAAGTGCTGGAGCGTGAACTTCGCCCGGGCTCTTCGACGGTGCTTGAGTCAAAAATGGCCGTCAATGCCGCCGTTTGGCAGCTGGGCGGTTTACTCGATGACGCGTTAGATAAGCAATGCCAAGAAACCCGCGATCTTGTGGCAGAACAGCGCGAGCGGCAATCGCGTAATCCCAGAGTGGTCGAACTCGAGCAAACCATTGCGGGTCAATTAATTAGGTGTGCGGTCGCTGGAGGCGGCTGATTTCGTTTATTATTCCCCACAAAGCCGACAAAAAAAAGCGTCTAGGCAAAGGTCATTTTCTTTTACAAAGGAAAAGAAGCAATAAGCTGAATATTTGACGCAGACTCTACGGAAGTGGGAAATATCGATTTCTTTAACCAGAAAAGCGATTATTCGTGGAATAAAAAACCCCAGCACGGTGGCTGGGGTTCAAAGCCGTCCTGGCAATAGGCGATTGAGTAACCAAATGAAACGGTATCTTCCGTGTCGCGTCCTGCGGCTATGAAATCCTTTTTCCCGTCTCGTGCAGCACCCTTTCGGGCAACTGCCGATACAGTATGCGGAAAACCCGCAAAAGATGAATCCAGCGCTTTCCGACAATGCGTGTAGGATTTTTCCTACAAACTAGTTGGTGTGTTCAATATTCGCCCATAGAGGGCTTAATAACGGTCGGTTTCTTCGGATAGGCACGTGATCAGTCCTCAGACTAATCCTGCTGAAATCATTGAAAATAATGAGAAAACAGGGAGAATCGGGGTGGAGAGCGAACGGTGCTTTCAGGCGAGTGAAACAAACGGTCCTTATTCTATGATTGCATTAATTCAACGCGTGACGCAGGCGTCTGTGACGGTGAATGGCGCGACAGTCGGGCAGATTGACGCGGGCCTTCTGGCACTGATCGGCGTTGAGAAGGGCGACAGTCAGGACGAAGCGACGCGATTACTCAGGCGGTTATGTGGGTATCGGATTTTTGCCGATGATGACGGCAAAATGAACCGAAGCGTCGCCGATATTGGCGGTGAACTGCTCTTGGTGCCGCAATTCACTCTGGCGGCCAGCACTCACAAAGGCATGCGGCCGAGTTTCTCTTCCGCCGCCCGCCCTGAAGACGGGGAGCGGCTGTTCGCTCATTTGGTTGAGGAGGCTCGACACACTGGACTGAAGGTGGATACAGGCCAATTTGGCGCGGATATGAAGGTCGACCTATCGAATGATGGACCCGTGACCTTTTGGCTGCAGGTCGCACCGTGACGTACCGCACAGTTTCAGTGCCCCCTCACTCAGGCGGTACGCAACTTGATATAATGTAATCGTGCGTCGGAATACCCTGACGCCGCTCTCGGTATCGGAGAAAGACTATGTTCAGCGGAATCAGCCCCGCCAGCTTGCTGCTTATATTGCTTATCGTGGTGCTCGTGTTTGGCACGCGCAAACTCAAGGGCATGGGTTCTGACGTGGGTGGAGCAATCAAGGGCTTCCGAAAAGCCATGAAAGAGGACGATCCGCCTGAAGCCGCCCAAATTGCGCAGAAAGAATCCTCGACCGATCCCATCAAGCAGTCGTCCGATACGTCGACCAACGGTTAGGTCCGTTTTTTTCGCTCCATGTTTTTCGATGTCGGCTTTTCCGAGCTGTTTTTGCTCGCGGTGGTGGGCCTGCTCATACTCGGTCCTGAACGACTTCCGGCGGTCGTTAAAACGCTCGGCGGATGGGTTCGACGCGGTCGGCAGATGGCTGCCGAGTTTCAGCGTGAGCTCGAAAAAGAGGTCGATCTCAAAGAGCTCAAACAGCTGAAACAAGATGTTGAACAGCCACTCCGTGAAGCGGCGAGCACGCTGGATGAAGGACACTCTATTCTTGAGCAAACACGCGACGACGTCGCCAAGCTCGGTGCGCCGATTGCCGCCTCGTCATCGATCGATGATGAGGGTGTAACGACCGGATCAGTGCCGGAACACGACACGATTGAGCCGCATGCGCCCATGCCTTCCACGGAAGACTCCGACATGGACACGGACGAAGAGGGCATCGCATCGATGCGACCGGATTCCACCGATATACCCGCCCATGACTCGATGGCGACACAACGCGTAGAGGCGCAAGGTGCGGCATCATCTCGTTCTCGGGAATCAGCAAAAACAGACGTCAAGTCGGACGAATTGTGAACACCCCAAAAGACCTGGAAGACGAGCCGCAGACGCTGTTGTTCCACTTGATGGAACTACGCGCGATGCTGATGCGCAGCGTCATCGTGGTCGTTGTGCTGTTTGCCATGCTTATGCCGTTTGGTAAGCGATTGTTCGAGCTTGCGTCGGCGCCGCTGGCCGAAAAACTTCCGACCAATGCGACGATGATTGCGACCAATGTGATTTCGCCGTTCTTGACGCCATTCAAACTGTCGTTTTTTACGGCGCTGTTTTTGGCCATGCCGTATATTCTTTATCAGGTGTGGGGCTTTGTTGCGCCGGGCCTGTATAAAAACGAAAAAAAGGCGGCCATCCCGCTCTTGATCAGCAGTATTGTTCTGTTCTATCTAGGTATTCTCTTTGTGTATTTTGTGCTGTTTCCGGTCGTATTCAATTTCGTTGTGGCCGTGACGCCTGGCACAGCCGTTATGATGACCGATATCAGTCAGTATCTGAATTTCATGCTCGCGCTATTTTTGGTGTTCGGCCTGGCGTTCGAAATACCCGTGGCCACAGTGCTCGTCGTCTGGATCGGTCTTACGACGCCGCAGGCGCTTGCCAAAAAAAGACCCTACATTCTGATTGGTGCGTTTACGCTGGGTATGTTTTTGACGCCGCCCGACATCATTTCCCAGGTGATGCTCGCGATCCCGATGTACGCGTTGTATGAGGCGGGACTGTTTATGTCGCGACACATCGGTCGACGAGCGGAAGCGCCCGACGCCGCGGGCGCTTCAATGAAATGAGGGCCAACAGACCGACGTGAGTCTCGCCCCAACAAACGTGCGGTGCTTGTGGGACAGCCCTATTTGAATACGTCGTCACCCGGCACAATATCGATCTGTTGAAAACGCAGCGGCAGCACTTCAATCACCGCGTCCTCTTCGGCCAGTTCAGGTTTTGGGGCGTTATATTCGATCGGTGATCGCCGATCGTCCAGTAACGATTCTTTAAGGCCCTTAGCGTCCTTGGCGATAAACACAAACTCCATGTTGTCGGTCTGTAAATTTTCTCGAATAACGCGGTTGACGTCATCGACGGTCAGTGCGGCTAACTCTTTGCGCACGTAGTCCGTAAAGTTGCCAATACGATAAAAATCACTGTCGATCGCATAACCCAACTGTCTGGATTGTGACTTGGCGAGCAGGCTTACAAACTTATCAAGAAAATTACGCGATGCTTCAAATTGCGCTGATGTGAGGCCATCATCGATGAGCTTCTGCAGTTCATACATTGCGACTCTGGTTGCAAAATGGGCGTCCGTATTCGTGCGTAGCGGGCGAATCCACACCTGAAAAATCTGCTGTTGTCGAGCTAGATTGGTGTCCGGATGAAATTGAAACATGCCAAACGGAAAGTACTCAATGTAGGCGTAGTCGCCGTAGTTCATGCCGCGCTCTTCTCGGATGCGGCCAAAGAGGTGGCTGTTGAAGCTGCGGTGCTCACCGAGCCACGAGCGCACCAGCCACAGCGCCACCCAGTCTTTGTCACCGCGAACTAGGTCGATTGGAAAGCCAAACGATACCGCGACTGCTTGTGTGTCTTTTTCGATTATGACGCCGTTACGACCGTTAGAGAGCTGCACATCCTCGAACGCGCTCGTTGCGGCACGTCCGCCGCCGGGTAGTCGTGCCACGTCGGTTTTAAGCGTGCTTAAAAATGACTCATCATAGCCGCCCGACACACCCACTCGTAACCCGGTGGCAGTGAAATGCTGGTTATAAAAGGCGCGTACGTCTTCCAGTGTTAGGGCCTCAAGGTCGTCACTGTGGCCACCGTTATAACTACCGTAAGGATGATCCTCGCCGAAGATGCGCTGATAGAGCATCTCCTTACCCAGTTCCTCATCGTTATTACCAACAAGATCGGTACGTACGCCATTAATGGCTCGTGTCTTAATGCGATTGAAATCGTCCTCATTGAAGGCCGGTGTGAGTAGCTGACTGCGCACCAATGCGTACCATGTGTCGAGATTGTCGCGATGCACGCCGCCGTAAAGCGTGGTCATGTCCTTATCGACCCGGGCACTGAATCCCGCCGCAATCGGGAACATAGCGCGGTTGATTTCCTCGTAAGAAAACGCCTTGGAACCCGCGTCGGTGATCATGGCTGCAGTGAGCATGGCGAGTCCTTTTTTGCCGGGCGGATCGTCTGCCGCCCCGGTGTTAAACACGAACGACACATCGATTAGCGGTGACGAGTCGGACGGTAGCAAAACGTAGGAGACGCCACCGCCCGAGCGAGGCATTTGTTCAGGGACCCACTTTGAAATTCGTCTTGCCAGATCACGGCTTGTATTGGTCGATTCGGTCGGGTCGACGGCGCCGTCAGAAACACGCGCATCGATTGACGTGCGCGTGTCAAACCCCTCCATCGTTTCCCCATTGGCGAGGGTTGCGACGATAAGGCCCTGATCAACAAAATAGTTGTTGGCATGTGTGATGAGATCGTCCGGCGTGACCGCGGCGTACTGACGGTAGACCTGATTGATCACTTCGGGGTCGTTATTAAATTGCATGTAACTCGCGAGTAGATCACCAATCGCTTCGGAGTTATCCAGACCTGCCGCAAATTGGTAGCGCAATCGCGATTTGGTCTGTTCAAGTTTGTCCTTTGCAACGGGCGTAACGCGAGCGTTGGCCAACGTGTCGGCAATGGCGTCACGCACTGCGCCTGCGTTAGCAATATCTGTCAGGCGCGCACCGATCAGGAGCAAGTTGGGGTCTTTGCGGTCAGGAAAAGAGGGAAACAGCGCGTCAACTAGGCGCTCTTGCACCACCAATTTTTGATAGAGTTCGGACGATTGAGACAAATACACCGAGCTGAAAATATCCATGGTGGGCATGTCTTTTTGCGTCGGGTCGAAGCGAGGTCCACGGAATGCCATGACAAGCCAAGGTTGAGTGGGGTTTTCCCAGGCGATGTGTTCATACAGAGGGCCGGATGGAGGCGGTTCTTGTGGGATGATGTTGGTAAAATTACCTCGCTCCCACGAGCCGAAGTGCTTCTCAACCAGGGCCAGTGCGCTGTCGATTTCGATGTCGCCAACCAAAATAACGGCGGCTTTTTCCGGCCGATACCATCGATCAAAAAACACTTTGGAATACTCGAGCTGATTGGGCATTTCTTCGATGTCCCGAAGGTAACCCATCGTTGTGTGACCGTAGGTGTGTGTTTTGAAACTGGATTCGCGAATCACCTCGAATAATTTACTCACTGGATTGGAGGAGTTTTTTAAGTATTCGCCTTTAACCGCCTGCGCTTCTGTGCGGAACACTTCCTCCGAGTATTTGAGGTGTTGAAAACGGTCGGCTTCGATCTCCAGGATTTTGTCTAGGTCCCCTTTCGTAAACGTCACGTGATAGTTCGTGTAGTCGTCGGTGGTGTAGGCGTTTTGGTCTGCCCCCGCGTTTTTGAGAATTTCGGTGTAGACCTCAGCGGGGTAATTGTCCGTCCCCCGGAACATCATGTGTTCGAAAAAGTGGGCAAATCCAGATTTGCCGGGTTCCACTTCGTTGCGCGAACCGGTTTGCACGGGAATCTGCAAATTGACGATATCGGGGTAGTCGGTTCGAACCAACAGCACCGTTAATCCGTTGTCTAACGTTTCAAGGCGGTAGGGTGTGGTGAAAATATCTGACGGCCCGGATGCCTCATCCGATTGATCGGTCGGGATGGTGGTCGGCGAGGTGCCGCAAGCCGTGAGCCCGATGAGCAACAAAAGCAAACCGACGCGTTGCGCGATCACCGTCGGAAAAAAACTGTCCATGGTGTTGTCTCTCCGTGCGAGAAAGAAGTTGGAGGGTGAGATGAGTGGTCATTTGATGCGGCGACAATGGGTCGCAGAGGAGTCCATGTGGGTATCGGGCGGCACGCTAATGGGCCGCCCGATACGCATACCGGCAACAAATAAGGCGAACTAGTCGGCGCCATGCATCCATTTTTTAATGATCGGTGAGATCAAAAGCATAAATAGCGCGATGCCGCTGGCTACGTAAGCGACGTTGGTATACACGTCGATATACCCCGCTTTGGCGGCAGCCGCATTGGTGAGCTTGCCACCGAGCGTTTCGGCGCCCGTCGCGCGGGCGATGACACCGGCCAAAAAGTTGGATAATCCGCTGTACAAGAACCAGGCGCCCATCGTCATACCCACAACTCTGACCGGCGCCAGCTTGGTCACCGCGGACAGGCCGACGGGCGACAGCATGAGTTCGCCCATTGTATGGATCCAATAAATTAAGAAGATAAACATGACGGGTGTCAGACCATCGACCCCAGAGGCTTTCATGCCGGCGACAAGCGCAAAGAATCCGAGGCCCGCGAAAAAGACACCAAATGCAAATTTCACTGGCGAACTGGGATTGAGGTTGCGCTTTGCAAGATAAATCCACAGCCACGCCAGGATGGGTGCGAATATGACAATGTAACCCGCGTTTAGAAACTGAAACACAGGTGCCGGTACCGACCAGCCGAATATCGTCCGATCAACAAGACGATCGGTAAACAGGTTGAGTGACGAACCGGCTTGCTCGAAAAGCGCCCAGAATGGAATTTGCGCCAGCACAAAATACGTGGCCGCCAGCATCCGATCACGCTCGACCCCTTCACAGTATTTGAACGCGTAAAAGATCAAATACACAAACATCAGAATACCCAGCGGCAGTAGGATTTTACCGAAGCCGTCAGGGTGGCTGACGAAGAACATGGACACCGCTACAATCAAGACACCGACCAGATAGCACATCCACTCGTAGTTGATGGGCCCGAGGAAGGACTCCTTGAGCTTGGCCGGATTCGGTGGCTCGGCTTTGCCGTCAAGCCAATGCTGATATTTTAAAAAGACCACGAGTCCGGCGAACATGCCGATGCCCGCGAGACCGAAACCGTACTTCCAGCCGTAAGTAATCCCAAGAATGCCGCAGGTGATCGACGAGAGAAACGATCCCAGGTTTATGCCCATATAAAAGATGGAGAAACCCGAATCTCGCCGTGGATCGCCCTCTCCATAGAGTGCACCCACAATCGTGGAGATGTTGGCTTTTAAGAAACCCACGCCCGCAATAATCAAGGCAAGCGACAGGTACAAAATCTGCTTGTACCGCTCTTCGGTCACAATACGTGACGTGTAAGAGTCGGTCGGAATGGATGCGGGCAATCCGATGGCGCCGGGGTCGGCCAAGAGCATGTTCTTGCCATCGTCACTAAAACTGATCGCCGTAGTGCCCTGATCGCCGACTAAAATCTGGTTGGCGTCGCCACCGCGGCCATCCAGTGTGACTTGGTATTCGCTACCGTTGACGGTGATGAGCTCTTTGGACCCGTTGCCCTCAAAGGCCATACCGAAATGGCCCAACACCAGCAGGATGGCACCGTAGGTGACGGCCTTTCGCGAGCCAAGATATTTGTCGGCCAACGAACCACCAATGATCGTCATTACGTAAACCAAAGCGGTATACGCCCCATAGAGAATGGTCGACTTCTCATCAGAGAACAGGAAGTGTTGAGTGAGATAGATAATGAGAAGGCCGCGCATTCCGTAGTATGAAAAGCGCTCCCACATTTCAGTGAAAAACAGAATCACCAGCCCTCGCGGGTGGCCCAGAATGGTTTTCTCATTGGCCGGTGGCTGGAAGGTGTCGGCTGTGCTCATTTGTGTCCCCCGTGAAAGGTGTTTTTATTGCAGGGCACCATGTCGGACCGTGTGACACCCGCTCAATTAGCGGCCGATTATGGCACAGCTCGCGGCGCGAGGTTCGTTTTCGAGGCCGGTGGCCCTTATTTCTGTGACACTTTCATCCTGCAGCCGTTCCCATTCGGTGGTCTGCCGTACTAAGGCCGGTGTTATCCGCCTTGAGCGCGCCATCGTGGGTTTTGCGGAAGCTCGCTTTTAGCGCCTCGTTTTTTTTTGTACTCTAGCGGCACTTTTGTTGCCACGGCGGCTGTTGCCTGGGATTGTCCTGTTCGGTATCGGCCGTAGAACCGGGACTTCATCGACGTCTATTCCTTTGGCGTCGTCGCCAGCCTCGCCCAGTCCAATACGGAGAATCTCATGCGATCAATACTCATAGCCTCGGCTGCTCTGGCGCTGGTCGCTTGCGCCAAAGCCGTCGACGATGACGCCAAGTCGATTCAGCCGACAGAAACAGCCACAGCGCCCGCGAGCACGGCAGATGCTCAGCGATTTATCGATGGCGTGAACGCCCAAACTGCGGAGCTTGGTCTCAAAATCGCGCGCACCGAGTGGCTGCGTCAGACGCATATTACGCAAGACACGATCGCACTGGCCGCTGCAGCAGGCGAAGAGGGGCTGGCCTTTGGCAGTCGCATCGTGGAGGAGAGTAAACAGTTCGATCATCTCGAGCTCACCGGGGAACTGGGTCGTGCCATGAATTTCATTCGCATCCAAAACACGATGCCCGCTCCCAACAATGCCGATGATCGCGCCGAGCTTGCCCAAATCGCGGTCGACATGGATTCGATGTACGGCAAGGGAAAGTACTGCAAAGACGATGGCAGTTGCCTAACGCTGGGCGATCTTTCCAAGACGCTCGCGACGAGTCGCGACTACGACGAACTCGAAGAAGCCTGGCTAGGCTGGCGGACGATTTCCCGCGATATGCGACCGCTGTATGAGCGATTTGTGGAGCTCACCAAGGACGGTGCGAACGAATTGGGGTTTGATAATCTCGGCGCGCTGTGGAAGTCCGGTTACGACATGGATGCCGACGACTTTGAGAAAGTGGCTGAAGATTTGTGGCTTCAAGTGCGTCCGCTTTATGAGCAGCTACACTGTCATGTTCGCGCCGCACTGGCTGAAGAATACGGTGAGGACAAAGTCGCACTAGACGAACCGATACCGGCTCATCTGCTTGGCAACATGTGGTCTCAGTCATGGGCCAATGTGTATCCATTGGTGGAACCGTATCCCGGTGAAGCGAGTCTCGATGTAACCCAGTCGCTGGTCGAACAAGGCTGGGACGCCGTACGCATGACACGTCAGGCAGAAGAGTTTTTCACTTCGTTGGGTATGCCGAGTCTGCCCGATTCGTTCTATGAGCGTTCGATGCTCACCAAACCGGCTGATCGTGAAGTGGTGTGCCACGCGAGCGCGTGGCCGATTGACGGCAAAGACGATGTGCGAATTAAGATGTGCATTGTGCCGACTGCCGAAGAGCTCTATACCGTTTATCACGAGCTCGGACATATTTATTATTACCTGCTCTACCGGGACTTGCCGCCACTATTTAAAGGCGGAGCGCATGATGGCTTTCACGAAGCAATCGGCGATACGATCGTGTTGTCAATGACGCCCGACTATCTTGAAAGTATCGGACTAGTAAGCGGCGTTAAGCCCAATGAACGAGTGGTAATCAATCAGATGATGCTCAATGCGCTCGATAAGATCGCATTTTTACCCTTCGGAAAACTGGTTGATCAATGGCGATGGGACGTGTTTTCAGGCAAAACGTCGCCGGAGGACTATAACTCTGCCTGGTGGAACCAACGCAAGACGTACCAAGGTATACGTCCGCCCGTGGCGCGCACTGAGGCCGACTTTGATCCGGGGGCAAAGTATCATGTGCCGGGTAATACTCCTTACACGCGTTATTTCTTATCCTTTATTTTGCAGTATCAGTTCCACAAAGCACTGTGTCATGAAGCCGGTTTTGACGGGCCACTGCATGAATGTTCGATCTACAACAACAAAGAGGCCGGGCAGAAGTTCATGAATATGCTGGCGCTCGGGCAAAGCCGACCCTGGCAGGAAGCCCTCGAGCAATTGACCGGTAGTCGTGAGATGGATGCCTCGGCGATAATCGAGTACTTCCAACCGCTCATGGAGTATCTAAAAGAACAGAACGCCGGCCGCCTTTGCGGCTGGTAAGCGCTCCGATCGCAGGCGGATAAGCCCGGGCTTGGTCCCGGGCTTTTTTGTGGGTAGGCCACCTTACTTCTTGGATCGGGAATGCCGTGGGCTTTAGCAGTGAGCAATGTAACAAACCGCGAAGTTTTCTGGCGTGTACTCGGGAATGCTCTCGGTCAATGCTACAATTTCGTGCGCTGGCGTCATCGGCATTTCGTTAGCCAGCTTCAGGGGGAGTGGACACATGCAGGACTTTGAAAAGCTCGGCTCGTTTTATCTTGGCAAACGCGTCAACGACGCGGGCGAACTTGCCGATGATTTGGTGCTGTATGACGCCAAGGATCTCACGACGCACGCCGTCATCATCGGCATGACAGGCAGCGGCAAAACGGGACTCGGGGTGGGTATTATCGAAGAAGCCGCCATGGATAACGTGCCCGTGATCGCCATCGATCCAAAAGGGGATATGGGCAATGTATTGCTCACCTTTCCTGCGTTGTCGGCCAAAGCGTTTACGCCGTGGGTGGATCCGCAAGCCGCTTCGGGAGCCGGCGAGACTGTCGAAGCGTTTGGGGCGAGTCAGGCGGCGCTTTGGAAAAAAGGGCTTAAGAGTTGGGGGCAGGACGGTAAACGCATCAAACGGTTGCGCGAGTCCACCGATTTTGCGATTTACACACCAGGTAGCACGGCGGGGCGGCCTCTCTCGGTGCTCGAGAACTTTAATGCACCACCGGCTGCTGTTATTGAAGACACCGATGTCTACACCGACAAGATTCAGGCCACGGCGACGGGCATTCTTGCGCTTTTGGGTATCGAGTCTGATCCCATTACGTCACGTGAGCATATTCTTATTTCAAATGTTCTTGATCATTACTGGCGACTTGGTAAAAACCTCGACATCAGTGCGCTGATCGGCGCAATCCAACAGCCGCCCATGGACAAAGTGGGCGTGATGGAGCTCGACGCGTTCTTTGATCCTAAAGATCGTTTTGCGTTGGCGATGAAGCTCAATAATTTGCTTGCTGCGCCTGGATTCACGTCGTGGATGAGCGGCGAGCCGCTCGATACCGCGCGACTGCTACACACGCCAGAGGGCAAACCAAAAGTATCGATTGTGTCGATCGCCCATCTATCCGATGAACAGCGCATGTTCTTTGTGACGATGCTTCTTAGCGATATATTGAGTTGGATGCGCACACAGCCGGGTACGGGTAGCCTGCGCGCCATTCTCTACATGGATGAGATTTTCGGCTATATGCCACCCACCGCGAATCCGCCGAGCAAGAAACTCTTTCTAACATTACTGAAACAGGCCCGCGCGTTCGGTCTGGGGTTGGTGCTCTCTACACAGAACCCGGTTGATTTGGATTACAAGGGACTATCAAATACCGGCACTTGGTTTATTGGTCGCCTGCAGACGGAGCGCGACAAAATGCGGGTAATGGAGGGCCTGGAGGGTGCCGCAAGTAAGGGTGATTTCGATCGAGGAAAAATGGAGCAGGTGCTCGCAGGGCTGGGTAAGCGTAAATTCTTGCTTCACAACGTGCATGAGGACGAGGACGTGGTATTCGGTACGCGTTGGGTCATGTCGTACCTCGCTGGGCCCATGACGCGAGATCAGATTAAGCGCCTCAACGCGCTTAATCCGCCGTCAACGGCGACGGTGGCGCAGGCCACGGCGAAGGCCGAGGCCTCCGAAAAGGCACACGCGCAGACGGCCATGAAGCAACAAGCGGTGACCGAATCGATGCCGCCAGCGCTCGACCCAAAAATCACACAATACTATGTGCCGCAGACCAAGCCCCACCGCGGCACGCTGGTGTATCAGCCCACTGTTGTGGGCGCGGCCGAGGTTGTGTACTCGAGTGCCCGGTATCATATTGATGCCGACAAATCGTTTCTGATGATGGGGCATGTTGACGACGCGCCCGTGCCTCTAGAGTGGGAAGAAGCCAGCGCACTTGAGTGTGGTTTTGATGATTTGTTGACTGAAGCTGAGGACTACGCAGACTATGCGGAGGTGGATGGGCCGATGGCGAAAGTGCGTAGTTATGCGTCGTGGTCGAAGCTGTACAAACGCTGGTTGCGCAACGACAACGCGATCACGCTCTATCAATACAAGCCTTTAAAAGCAGTCTCAACATTTGGTGAATCGGAGGGCGACTTTCGTGTTCGCCTGCAGATAATTGCGAATGAGCAACGAGACCTCGCTGTGGGTAAGCTTCGAGCAAAATACGCCTCAAAGCTTGCCAGCGCGGAGGAACGCGTGCGTAAAGCGCAGCAGAAATTGGACGTCGAAAAAGAGCAGGCGAAAAAGAAGAAACTCGATTCGGTTCTGGGCTTCGGTGCCGCAGTGATTGGAACGTTGCTGGGTCGCAAAAAGGTTAGCTACACGTCGGCATCGCGTGTGCGAACGGCAATGGGCCGACTAGGTTCTTCCAAAAAAGAAGCGGCTGACGTTGATCGCGCAGAAGAAACGCTCGACGTGCTGACTCAGAAATTCAAAGCGCTGAGTGAAGAGGTCGAGCAGGCAGTCGCGGACCTAGAGGGCACGTTTTCGACCAACGGCGTGGAGCTGAACGAGATTTCAATCAAACCCAAGTCCACCGAAATTCTGGTGCACTTCGTGGCCTTGGGGTGGGCGCCATATGATCGCGACAGCAAAGGGCGCCTGACGCCCGTATATTGAGTCACACGGACGACCGGTCTGTCATCGTTTTACTGGCACGATTTAGGCAAAAAGCGCGGTTCGATATCGTCACTAGCACAGCGGTACCGCAACACCCGTTCCTCAATGTAGGGTGTGAGTAAAATGGTGCCGTTCGCTACGCTCTGAGCATTCGGCGGTGCGCCTTTCATCACAATCTCGACCACGCCGGTATCGGCGTGCGCATACAATATCGCGTAGACCGAATCGACGGGCTCACTCAATCCCAGTTCTTCAAGATCCGCCTCTGTTGGCCATCCATTATCCTGAGCGAACGCCGCCATGGTTTGTCGAACCGGTGTCGACACGTTCATGCTTTCACCCACCTGCGCTCGCGCGGTGTAATCCTGATAGGCAGGGAGGGCAATTGCCGCTAACACGCCCGCCATAAACGTGAGCGGAAGCGCCAGCCCGCCGAGCCACAAGAGCAATGTGTTGGGGGGTGGCTTTTTGCCAAATCGGTTCGCACCGGCGTTGCCGGGTATAAACACAAAGAGCAGATTCACCAGAGGAATCAGCACCAGCACGGACCACCAGCCACTGGCATTGAAATCGTGGCAGCGTTTAATCGTGAATATAAAGGTAACCACGATCAGCGGGATCATAATTATGGCCGAAGCCGTGCCTTCCGTTACCTCATCGGCAGCCAATCCGAGGCTCACGACGATTAATACGCCCACCGCATAGATGAGTGAGGATACCCAGAAGCTGTGGGCTAAGTAGCGAATACGCCCAAAGCGACCTTGAGGGCTAAAGATCTTTACATCGCCATAGTCCAGTTGGTCCGCGACCGGTGCCGCGGGTGGTGAGTATTCGTCGCGCATGTTAGGTCCCCATTTTTTGTTATTCGAAGTACCACGAAAGTGTCGTCGCACGCCATGAGAATACCAAGATAGTCTCGGGCGAGACAGCCGCATCGACTAGGTCAGAGAGTGTACTCGAAGACGGGATGGTGTCTGCCGATCGGAACAGTCCCCGTCGACACGCGCTGGTCAGGATTCGAGCTGTTTTACGTTGATCGCAAATTTTTTCAGCGCCGCACGAAGCTGATGGTAGCTCAAGCCTAGCGCGGCAGCAGTGTGGCCTTGATGGTAGCGATGTTGGGCTAGCGCTTGTTTGATCAGATTCGACTCAATCGTATCGATGTGCGCTTTCAGATCGAGTGGGAAGTCGGTGATCGATGTGTCGATTGAATTTGGGGGAGAATCGAAAGGCCTATTATTGTCGCTCTGGTCGCTCTGGTCGCTCTGGTCCTCGGGCGGTGAGGGTGTCGCTACGCGATCGGGTGCCGTCTGCTGAAACGGATTCAAAATAATGTCATCCACTTCTTCGCCGTCGTCGGGTGCGCGATAGACTGAGCGTTCTACTGCGTTTTTGAGTTCGCGGACGTTGCCAGGCCAGTGGTAGGTCATGAGAGCGTCTTCAGCCTCGGGAGTGAAGCCGGGGAAGAAGGCGCGGCCCAATTCACTGGTCATGCCGACCGCGAAATACGTGGCGAGCGTGCCGATGTCTTCTTTGCGTTCGCGTAGCGGTGGCACCCAGATCACGTCGAACGCGAGACGATCCAAAAGATCGCTTCGAAATTCATCGTTCGCGGCCAATTTAGGCAGATCGGCATTGGTGGCACCAACGATGCGAACATCAACGCGCACCGTTTCGGTGCCACCCACGCGTTCGAATTCACCGTATTCGATAACCCGTAGGATCTTCTCCTGCATGCGACGCGGGATCGTGCCCAGCTCATCAAGAAATAGCGTACCGCCATCGGCGCGCTCAAAGCGACCAATATGGCGTTTTGACGCCCCGGTAAAAGCGCCGGCCTCGTGGCCAAAAAGTTCGGATTCGAGAATGCTCTCGGTCAGGGCCGCGCAGTTTACTTTGACCAGTGGTTGTTCCCATCTCGGCGAGAGAAAGTGAACGCGGCTTGCAAACAGCTCCTTACCGGTGCCGCGTTCACCGAGAATAAGCACGGGTTTGGCAAGCTGTGCGGCTCGGGAGGCATGCTCGAGGGCCCGTTGAAATTCGGGTGCCTCGCCCAGGATGTTTTGCTCGGGTCGATTGGCGATCAAGCGTTACGCTCCTTTATACCCACCGATAAACGCTACGGACCGCTCGGCTCGGTATCTGTCGCACGAGAAGCCGGTTTATCGTTAAGTGTTTTCGTAATAAATAGCTAAAAAC
>JBCCHD010000025.1 GCA_039028935.1 Pseudomonadota bacterium
TCCACAAAGTTATCCACAGTTTTTGTGGATAAGGACAAAAGGCGTTAAAAACCCGACTCTTAGGTTCTCAAACTCAGAGAACACCCGAAAAACAACCCTCGAAGCGCGACACAATCCGTCTTGGCGAGTCATCCCCGGCCAGGCTATGCAACGGCGCTGTGGCCGTATCGACCATTTGGCATGCGATACGGTACGTGCAAAGCGAACGAAACCGTCCGGCGTTGGCCGACGCTAGACGCGAGAGAAAAAGTCATCAACGACAGATGGTCCGCTCGTGGGCTCGAGAAGTGTGCGTACGGCACTCGCGCGCGCCCGCTCCATCGGTTTCCCATCGACCGGACACAACGGCGGCTGGCGTTGACCATCGAGCGCAAACGCGTACACCTCGATGTCGACGTTTCGATGTTCAAACAAGTAAACGGGTATGAGCACCGTATGCTCGGCGCGCATGCGCACGCGGCGCTCGACCAGGCGATAATCGATGCGATGGTCGATCAGCATCACCGCAATTGCTTCGGCACTGTCGGCGAATGCGTGTAGCTCTATTGCAGCGCCTGAAGTCAGGGCGCCGCTCAGCACCGCCCCGACCAACCTTGGCTCGAAAGCAGCAAGATGGTCCATCATCTCGAGCGCAATCTCGCGCAGCGTAACGAGCGCTTCTTGCGTTGCTTCATGATGAAACAAGCGATGATGCTCCAGCAATGCGTCTTCGATCTGACGATTCGTGGGGAGCGCCGCCCGCACGCCCAGTCCGAGTTTCAAGGCGGCCTTCTTTTTCGCCGCCAAATAGTCCAGACCCTGTTCCTGCATGAGTCGTGCAGCGACCACCGCCACTTCGCGGCTGTGCCGATCAACCGATTTGGCCATCTTTTCTCCTGCTCTTTCGGCGTGGCTTAAAATAGATCTTCGTCTTCAGCCGACTCGTTTTCGTCGACGCCTTCACCACCGGCTTCAGTGCCGGTAACGATGGGAAGGTCGGTAAATGGATTGGCGTCCGGCAGGTCAAACTCCGCCTCAGCCTCAGGCACCATACCGATACGGAAGGTCTCAAAAACCGCATCGGTGCGACTGGCGGAGGCCAGCAAACCGGTATCAGGCGAGATGAGCACCGTCACCATGCCCGGCGGTTCCGGCACAATACTGGTCGGCACATCGGCCAGCGCTTCCTGCATAAAATACGTCCAAGCCGGCAACGCCGAACTGGCGCCCGCCTCGCCTCGACCGAGCGGGCGCTCTTGGTCAAAACCGAGCCAAGACACCGCCGCCAGCGACGCATTGAACCCGGTAAACCACGCATCGCGTGAATCGTTCGTGGTGCCGGTTTTTCCAGCCAGGTCTACCCGACCAAGCCGATTGGCCCGCACGCCAGTACCACGACGGATCACGTCGCGCATCATGCTGGTCATGAGATGAACATTTTGCGCCGACACCGTGCGCGGTGCCGCGTTGGCATCGGCAAAGTACGCCACGCGTGTGCAGTCGTCCTCTTCGTTGTTCGCTTCGAGCACAACATCGGCCGCCTCACCTGCCAAATCAACACAATCCGCACACGCAAAGCGCGGCTCGGCGCGATACATCTCGCTTCCATCCATCGACACAATGCGATCGATAAAGTAGGACGACACATCGAATCCGCCATTGGCAAACACCGAATACGCATCGACGAGCTCAAGCGGCGTCACGGCCGCGCTGCCCAGTGCCAAAGACAAATCGCGCGGCAGCATGTCGCTTTGAAATCCGAACTTTTCCAGATGCTCAATCGTTGGCAGAATGCCGACCCGATCGAGCACGCGAATCGACACCAAGTTACGCGACTTAATGAGCGCTTCACGCAGTCGCGTAGGACCAAAAAACCGACCGGTATAATTTTTCGGGCGCCACACGTCTTCGAGCGCCGCGTCTTCAAACACCACGGCGTTGTCGTTGATCACAGTGGCCGGTGTGAGTCCCAGCTCGAGCGCGGCAGAATAAATGAAGGGTTTAAACACCGATCCGGGTTGGCGCCTTGCCTGCACCGCGCGATTGAACTTGTTTTGAACAAAATCGAGTCCGCCGACCAAACTCACCACCGCGCCATCGTGGGGATCCATGGCCACCATTGCGCCTTGAACAACCGGCATCTGGCTCAGCATCGGTCCATCCTCGAGAAACTCGACGTAGACCATATCCCCTTGGTTGAGCACATCGGACACCGCCTCGACCTCATCACCGATGTTATCGGCGTCAAGATAGCGACGCGCCCAGGCGACTTTCTCAAGCGTCAAGGTCACATCGCGATCATCGGCGCTAAGCAACGTTGCGCTTTGCTCATCCGCAGCCAGCACCACCGAAGGCACTTGCTCAATAAACGCAGGATACGTGGCCACTTTCTCAATCAGCGCCTCACGATCCGCGTAGTCATCAAGGTCGAGTCGTGCAATTGGCCCCCGGTAGCCGTGGCGGCGATCGTATTCAAAAATACCTTTGCGCACAGATTGCTGAGCATTGCGTTGGAGCGCACTGTCGAGCGTGGTGATAACCGCGATGCCCTCGTTAATGGCTTCGCGACCGTATCGTTTCTCGACTTCTAAACGCACCATCTCAGCCACAAATGGCGCACTCACCTCGAGTAGCGTGCCATGAACAAATGTCTCGATCGGTTCGGCCACCGCCGTATCATGCTCAGCACGACTGATGGCACCGGTTTCGAGCATACGTCGCAATACATACAAGCGACGCTCTTTGGCACGCTCCGGGCTGCGCACGGGATTGTCGCGCGATGGAGCCTGAGGCAAACCCGCCAGCGTGGCCATTTCACCGAGTGACAGCTCGTGCAGCCGTTTGCCGTAATACACCTGGGCGGCTGCCCCGACTCCATAGGCGCGCTGGCCGAGGAAGATCTTATTGAGGTAGAGCGTGAGAATCTCTTCTTTACTAAATTCGCGCTCCATCTTGATCGCCAGAAAAATCTCACGAATCTTGCGGGTGTAGGTTTGATCCGGCGTCAAGAAGAAGGCACGCGCCAGCTGCATGGTGATGGTGGAGCCGCCCCCGCGCTTCTCCCCCGATTTAACCAGCTTATACGCGGCTCGGAGCAGCCCTTGATAATCCACACCTGGATGCTCGAAAAACCGATCGTCTTCAGCTGAAACATAGGCTTGCACGAGTTTCGGCGGCAACTCTTCCCAGGTAACAGGCAATCGGCGTTTGTCGCCAAATTGGGCGATGAGGCGTCCATCACGGGAGTAAATGCGAAGCGGCACCTGAAGCTGCACATCTTTGAGCACGTCCACGTCGGGCTGATCGGGCGAAAAATAGAAATACGCCACGGTAGTGCCCAGGGCACCCGTTGCCGCGCCAAACAGGCCCAGACACACAAAAAAAGCAAATAATCGAGAAAGCATCAGCATGAAGGTTCGCCAGTCGAATCAGGGACAGAGTATATCGACTCAGGAATGTGAAAAAAATCACACTTCGCTGGAAAAATAGTTGCTATAAATGTGTCCGGTAAAGAAATACTTATGGTAAATGTTGTGCTGCAACATTTTTGGACGTGGAAAACCTGAGACTCGGGTCTCAGGTTCTCAATAATGTGCTGTTGGTCACATTACACATCCTATATTTATTGTTATATAGTTGACTCCGCTTATTAAGAAGATAGTCTATCTTTCTAACGCAAGTTACGGACTCTGAAAGGAAAAAACGTGCTCTTTACTGCTGCACAACGGCCACTACTGGGCCTTGACATAACGACGTCATCGGTAAAATTGATTGAGCTCGCCAAATCCGGTGACTCGTATCGCGTCGAATCGTATGCCGCCGAGCCCACGCCGGTAAATTCGATCAATGAAAAAGCCATCGTTGATGTCGACGCGGTGGGTGAAGCGGTACGTCGTGCGGTGAAACGCTCCGGTGCCCGCAGCCGTCTGGGTGCCGTCGCCATCAGCGGTGACGCCGCGATCACCAAAGTGATTCAGATGCCCAAAACGCTCAAAGAGGCTGAGCTTGAGGGCCAAGTCGAGCTGCAGGCGGATCAGTACATTCCATTTCCCATGGAAGAAGTCAGTTTCGATTTCGAGATTATCGGTCCGTCCGACAAAGACCCCGATATGATCGACGTATTGCTCGTCGCTACCCGTACCGAAAACGTGGAACAACGACAAGCCGCCGTCGAGTCCGCTGGCCTCACGGCCAAAGTGGTGGATGTGGAGCCATTCGCGTTGGAAAACGCATGCCAACTCTTAACCCATCAAATGCCGGACAGCGGCAGCGACCACTCAGTGGCCGTGGTGGATTTTGGCGCCAGCTCCACCACCTTTAGTGTGCTGCGCGACCTCAAAGTCATTTACACACGCGATTTTGCCTTTGGTGGTCAGCAGCTCACCGAAGAAATCATGCGTACGTACGGCCTGAGTCTGGAAGAGGCCGGCCGCGCGAAAAAAGAAGGCGGTTTACCGAGTAACTATCAGCCCGAAGTGCTCGATGCGTTTATTGACGACATGACTCAGCAAGTCAGTCGCTCACTTCAGTTTTTCCTTGCATCCGGCGGCGGTCGAGAACAGCCGGAGCAAATTATTGTGTGTGGGGGATGCGCCAACATCGCTGGCGTAGCCGATCTTATCGCCAGCCGCGTCGGCATCCCGACGGTTAAGGGCGATCCATTAGGCCAGATGAAGGTGTCATCAAAGGCCAAAGCCCAGGGCGTTCACAAAGACGCTACCGCGCTGCTAACAGCGTGCGGCCTGGCCCTGAGGAGTTTCGACTAATGCCTCGCGTTAACTTACTTCCCTGGCGAGAAGAGCTACGCAAAGTTCGCCAGAAAAATTTTGGTCTGTCAGCCATCGGTGCCGCGCTGGCAGGTGGCGTGATTATTGTGAGTGGCATGATGCTGTACTCGGCGCGCATCGATCACCAAAACAAGCGCAACAAGTATCTTGAGGACGAAATCGCTATTCTGGATCGGCAGATTGTTTCAATTAAAGATCTTGAGAACGACAAAGCGCAGCTCATCGCGCGAATGGAAATTATCGAGAGCCTGCAAACTAAGCGGCCCGAAGTTGTGCACTTGTTCGACGAATTGGCGAAAGCCGTACCGGACGGTGTTCACCTCAACAAAATCACCCAGTCGGGTTCACGCATCACGATTTCTGGCCGAGCTCAGTCCAGTACACGTGTGTCGGCGTTCATGCGCAATATCGATAAATCGCCGTGGTTAACCAAGCCCGACCTGAATGTAGTCGAAACCACGAATCAGGACGATGCCGGTCGTACCAGCTCGTTCACTATCGTGGCGACGCAAACGACACCCAAAAAAGAGGCAGACGGGGAGACTGAGTCGTGAGTTTCGTAGACGACGTTAAAACACTCGACATCAACGATATCGGCCGCGCGCCGTTGTGGTTGCGCGTCGCGTTGATCGCCTTGATCTTTCTTCTGGTAACCGGAATCGGTATCCACCAGACCGTGATCAAAAATAAAGTGCCTCAGCTCGAGCGAGCCGAAGCCACTGAGCAGGAGCTGCGTGACGACTTCACGTCGAAGCACCGCAAAGCAGCCAACCTCGCCGCCTACGAGCGTCAGCTTGAAGAGATGCGCACCAACTTTGGCGCCATGTTGAAACAACTGCCAGGCCGCACCGAGATTCCCAGTCTGCTGGTCGACATCTCGCAAACTGGCCTTGCAAGTGGCCTGGAAGAAGAGCTCTTCCAACCCGGCCAGGAAACCCGCAAAGAAGTGTTTGCTGAAAAGCCCATCAAGATTCGCCTGCGCGGCGACTACCACGAACTTGGGCAATTCGTGAGCGACATTGCGGAACTACCTCGAATTGTCGTCTTGGAAGACGTAGAAATTGATGGCGCTAATGGCATAAACGACCTGGCCATGAACGTCACCGCCAAGACGTTTCGCTACTTAGATCCAAACGAAGTCGAGGAGGTGGAATAGATGTCCCGTTTCTCTACTCTTCGCCTGTTCGCACTGTCATTGCTGTCTGTCGGTTTGCTGACCGGTTGCGGCGGCGATATGTCCGACCTTGAAAAATGGGTGGCCGATAAGAAAGCGGAGCGCGTGCCGTTTCGAAACGACATGCCGGAAGTCAAGCCACGTGAAGTTCACACGTACTCCGCGGCCGAGGAGCGGTCTCCGTTTCAGCCAACACGCAATCAAACCGCCACCGAAGACTCCGGCATCGACGGCCCGGACCCGAACCGAAACCGCGAGCACTTAGAGAAGTTTTCGCTCGACTCGATGCGCATGGTCGGTTCACTGAACACCGGCGAGTTTAATTCGGCGCTGGTTCAGACCAACGACGGGTTGATCCATCGTGTGCGTCCCGGCAACTACATTGGTGAGAACTACGGCGTTGTCATCAGCATAGATAATTCAACGATCAATCTGATCGAAAAGGTGCCCAATGGTTTGGGCGGATGGGCCGAACGCGAAGCGGCAATTGCCCTTAGCGACTAACGGTCTGGAGTATTGACGAATGAACGCACTGAATAATCCAACACAATCATGGGGAATCTCGATGAGAGGCTTGTCTTCTAAATTCAGTCGCCTGGCGACCGCGCTTGGCCTGGCCTTACTGCTAGGCGTTAGCAGCTTGGCACAGAGCCCATCCAACAAGCTGGTCGGCATCGACGTGGTTCCGTTAACCGGACAACAGATTCAGCTTCGTTTACAGACAACGGAATTGGCCCCTGATCCGCTTAGTTTCACCATTGAGAATCCGGCACGCATTTCGCTCGATTTGCCCGGCACTGGCATCGGTCTCGACTCGCGTCGCAAAGACGTGGATCTCGGACCGCTGCGCAGCGTGTTGTCCGCAGAAGCCAATGGGCGCACACGTGTCGTACTCAATCTCGACGACATGGTGCCCTACACCACAGAAGTTCAGGGCAGCACCATTTTTGTCACACTCGGCAGCAGCTCGGGTTCTGCGCCGAATCCCAGCACACCATTTAGCAATGACGCGGCGACGGCATCAGCCCCAAGCGTCAGCACCAGTAGCGGCTTTAAGTCGATCGAGAACATTGATTTTCGTCGTAGCGATGACGGCGCGGGTCGCGTCGTGGTGACACTGACCGACCCCAGCACAATCGTCGACATTCAAGAGCAAGGCGGCAATGTCATCATCGACTTTGTCGACACCGCGCTTCCCGGCGGCTTGCAGCGTCGTTATGACGTCCTGGACTTTGCGACGCCGGTTTCCACTGTTGATGCCAGCCAGGCTGGCAACAATGCCCGCGTTATTATTGGCTCCAACACACCCTATGAGCAGGTCGCGTACCAGTCGGACAATCAGTTTACGGTTGAAATGCGCGCCTACGAACCGACAGCAGAAGATCAGCTTCGAGAAATTCAGGACAAAGAATACACGGGCGAACGACTCACTCTGAACTTCCAGGACATCGATACGCGCTCCGTGTTGCAGCTTCTGGCCGACGTCAGTGGTCAGAACATCGTGGTCAGTGACACGGTCCAGGGCAACGTCACCTTGCGGCTGCAGTCGGTGCCGTGGGATCAGGCGCTCGATATCGTGTTGCAGACCAAAGGTCTTGGTATGCGCCAAAACGACAACGTAATTATCGTGGCGCCGTCGGAAGAAATTGATGCGCGCGAGCGCCAAGAGCTAGAAGCCCTGCAGAAGTTTGAAGAGCTCGCGCCACTGCGCTCTGAGTTTGTTCAAGTCAATTACGCGAAAGCGACAGACCTTGCCAACCTGGTCGGCGGCGGCGAGAACAGTATTTTGTCGGAACGCGGTAGCATTTCGATCGACGAGCGTACCAACCAGCTGTTGGTGCAGGACACGGCCGAGAAGCTCGCTGAAATTCGTCGACTGGTGCAGCGTTTGGACATTCCCGTGCGCCAAGTGCTCATCGAATCACGCATTGTCGTCGTCAACGATGATTTCAATCGTCAGCTTGGCGTTCGCGCTGGTTTTACCGACGTGAGTTCCAATTCGAGCGACGGCCTGATCGCGATATCCGGCTCCGCCGAAGGCAACTCGGTCACGACCGGTTCGGCGCTCGACAATCTGCAGAACAGCGGTAATGTGTTTCCGGTATCGATCGGCGGCTTAGCCGACCGCTTGGCCGTGAACCTGCCGGTGGCTAACCCGGCGGGCCGTCTGGCGCTTGCGATCCTCGACTCGGACTACCTGGTGGATCTGGAGTTGTCCGCGCTGCAAGCGGAAGGTCGCGGTGAGATTATCTCGACGCCACGGGTGATTACGGCCAACCAGAAAGAGGCACGCATCGAGCAAGGCGTGGAAATTCCTTTCCAGGAAGCTTCGTCAAGCGGCGCCACCACAACCCAGTTTAAGAAAGCGGTACTGGCTTTGACAGTAACGCCGCTCATCACACCCGACGATCGCATCATCATGGACTTGATCGTCAGCCAAGACAGCGTGGGCGAAAGTGTGCCCAGCGCAACGGGTGGTTTTGTGCCAAGTATTGACACCCGAGAAGTCGAAACCCAGGTACTGGTCAGCAATGGCGAAACAGTGGTACTGGGCGGCATTTACGAAACGGAAGAGCGCGAAATTAACAGCAAGGTGCCGGTACTCGGCGATCTGCCGGTAGTGGGCGCGATGTTCCGCACAACCCAGCGCCTTTCGAACAAGTCAGAGCTGCTGATTTTCGTTACCCCCCGAATCATTAAAGAAGGTGCGAATCTGAACTAGGTTGGTGCGCAGTACCGCAGCTCCGTTCAGATTTGAGAGGAAATAGTATGTTTAAGATGTCGCGAATTATCGTCTTGACCGCCGTGTTGGCGCTGACTGCCTGTGGCGGTGGTGGCGATGACAAGAGTTTTGTAGCGCCGGAGCCACCGGTTGTTGTGACGCCGCCCGACGATAGCGTGCCAGTTGTTCCAGATGCCGCGTCGATACAGGCGATTACCAGCAATCCGCAGCTCCAATCAGATGGCGGTATTCCGGTGATTATTAGCGCGCTGGTCAAAGACGCCAACAATAATTTTATTGAAGGCGCCCTAGTGCAATTTTCCGCGGACTCAGGCGGCATCGAGCAGATCAACACCACAACCGGCACCGATGGTGTGGCAACCGCCCGCTTGTCGACCCAATCAGACCCGACTAACCGGGTGATTGTGGTAACCGCCACCACCGGTGAACTCAGCGACACGGTAAACGTAACAGTGATCGGCACCAATCTGCAGATCACCGGACCGACCAATCTCGCTCAAAGCGCCGTGGGCACCTACACGTTGGTGCTCAACAATGCCAACGGTCAGGGCATTGCCGGAAGCTCGGTCAATGTCACGTCGTCGCTCGGCAATACCTTATCCGCACAGACTCTGACCACCGACAGCAGTGGCCAGGCTCAATTCGACTACACCGCTGTCAATGGTGGTTCCGACACCATCACGGCGTCCGCGTTGGGTGAAACCGCCGCCGCGAACGTCGAAGTGGCAGACGATAGCTTCGCGTTTACCGCACCATCGGCCAACACCGAAATTAATCTCAACACCGCCCAGAACGTAACGCTGCGATGGTCGCAAAATAATGCGCCAGTAGTCGGTCAGACCGTCACCTTTTCGGCAACGCGCGGAGATGTCACACCCGGCTCGGTGGTAACGAACGCGGCTGGCGAAGCGACTTTCTCGATTACCGCTCAGAATGCGGGCCAATCGACGATCAGCGCGACAACCGTTAACGGCCCCTCGGCTACGCTCAGCGTTGAGTTTGTTGCGACCACACCCGATACGATTGAAGTACAGGCCAGTCCGTTCACCGTCGCGCCCAACAGTCAAAGTGCCATCACCGCTGTTGTTCGTGATCCCAATGGCAACCTGGTGAAGAACATCGTTGTTGAATTCGATGTTCAAGATATCACCGGCGGTGGCCTGTCAGTGGCGTCTGCCGTTACGGACAGCCAAGGTCGTGCTCAAACGTTTTACACGTCCAACACGCAAACTTCTCAAGTCGACGGCGTGGTGATCACCGCGACCGTAGCCGGCACCGCGATCGAAGATCAGGTGGCGCTAACGGTGGCCGGTCGCGAAGTGTTCTTCACGTTCGGAACCGGTAACGAGATTTTCGAACCCAACCCCGCTCAGTATCGCGTGCCCTACGTAGTACAGGTGACTGACGCGGATGGTCGTCCGGTGACGGGCGTCGATGTAATTATGAGTGTGGTATCAACCAAATTCATCAAGGGTTACTGGTGTGGCAACGA
Source organism: Pseudomonadota bacterium (assembly GCA_039028935.1). NCBI lineage: Bacteria > Pseudomonadati > Pseudomonadota > Pseudomonadota bacterium. Next base: position 10,176 of record JBCCHD010000025.1, read on the forward strand.
AGACGCCTCTTCCTGGATTCCGATCGTAGCGGATCGCTGTGATGATGAAGACTTCAACCGTAACGGCATTCTCGACCCGGGCGAAGACATCAACAACAACAATTCAATTGAAGCAGGCAACATCGCCACCATCGCTCCAGCCGACGGCGCGACCGAGATTGTGACGGACACGGCCGGTTTTGCTTTTATCGATATTTTCTATCCACAGGAATACGGTGGCTGGCTCGAAGTTGAATTGGAAGCTCGCGCCTCGGTACAAGGTACGGAATCGTCAGAGACAGCGATCTACATTCTCAACGTTGCCGCCTCGGATACCGAAGAGCTGGATCAAGCGCCTCCAGGTCGCCTGGTTGTACCGCAGATGTTTACGGAAAGTCCGCTCTGTACTGCGGGGACGGGCATCCTATCTAGCCCGTTTGGCTACAATCCAAACTGTGCGATTGACGACTTCGATTTCTAATATCGGATCGGATCATGCAAAACGGGAGCTTCGGCTCCCGTTTTTTTTGGCCAAACGAATCTCGCACGCGGTAGACTCTTGGCATGCAGCCATTACCGCCAATCTGTTTGATCGGACCGATGGGCTCCGGCAAAAGCGCCGTCGGCAAGCGATTGAGCCAGTTGCTCGATCGTCGGTTTATCGACACGGATCACTGGGTCGAAGAGCGCACGGGTGTGGAAATCAGCCTCATCTTCGACAAAGAAGGTGAAGCGGGTTTTCGCCTGCGCGAAACAGCGGCGCTCGAGAGCGCTCTGTCCGAGCAGCACAGCGTCATCGCAACCGGTGGCGGCATCGTCACCCAAGCCGACAACCGGCAGTTGCTCAGTTCGGGGGCGATTGTTGTGTTTTTGTATACGACGCCCACGCAGCAATATGAGCGCACCCGATACAACAGTTCGCGCCCCCTACTCGCCGTGGATGATCCGCTTGCCCGTCTTGAAGCGCTCTGGACCGAGCGGGAACCGCTCTATCGGGCGTTGGCACATCATGTGGTCGAAACCGATGGTCAACGCGTTCCACAGGTCGCCAAGACCATTATGAATTTGCTGCGGGAACGCCACACGCCGCTTGCAGGCATTCCACCCCAAGAACAAGCCGATACACTGCACAACATGCAAACTCTGAATGTCAATTTGGGTACACGCAGCTATCCGATTGTGATCGGCCACCAACTGATGGGCGATGAGTCGCTGTGGCGCCAATTGGCCATCGAGGTCAATTTGCCCGAACACTTGGTAATCGTGACCAACACCACCATCAAACCCGCCTACCTTGACACGCTCTCCACAGCGCTCACCGGCCATCGCGTGAGCCATATCGAACTGCCCGACGGCGAGCAACATAAACACCTAGGCACCATCGAAACGATCATCGACGGGCTGATCGAGTGCGGTGCCCAACGAGACACGGCGGTGATTGCGCTCGGTGGTGGTGTGGTGGGTGATATGACTGGATTCGCAGCCGCCAGCTTCATGCGTGGCGTACGCTTTGTGCAGGTGCCAACCACATTACTCGCTCAGGTTGACTCATCGGTCGGCGGCAAAACAGGGGTTAATCACAGCCTCGGAAAGAATCTAATCGGCGCGTTTCACCAGCCTGCGGCTGTGGTCATCGATACCGCCACGCTGTCAACGTTGCCCGAACGCGAAGTGCGCGCGGGCATTGCCGAGATCATTAAGTATGGCTGTATTTTTGACGCCGAATTTTTCAGCTGGCTCGAAAACAACATGAAACGCCTGCTTGCGCTCGAGCCCGAAGCGCTCACCCACGCTATCTATCGGAGTTGCGCGATCAAAGCGGAAATCGTCGCGCGCGACGAGCGTGAAAAAGGCGAACGCGCCCTACTCAACTTCGGTCACAGCTTCGGCCACGCCATTGAACAGGTGACCGAGTATCGACAGTGGCTACACGGTGAAGCTGTCGCAATCGGTATGCAGATGGCTGCACATTTGAGCGAGCAAATGGATCAGCTTGAGTCCGCCGAGCTTGCCCGCATCGAAGCACTGATTAACCACGCCGGCCTACCCAAACGGGCGGGCGCATTGAGTATCGATGCACTCAAACAAGCCATGCAAAAGGACAAAAAGAATACCGCCCGCACACAACGTCTGATCGTGCTTAAACACATTGGCGCGAGTGAAGTCCGCGCGGACTGTGACAGCACCCTGGTGGAAAACGCGCTCAGGGCATACTGCGACACATGACCGAACGCCTGCTCGCACCGTACGCATCCACGCCAGAACAGTCTCGCGGTCGCCTGCACCACGAGCCGCCCTCTCGTTATCGCAACGACTTTCAACGCGATCGAGACCGTATCATTCATTCCTCCGCGTTTCGGCGGCTGGAGTACAAGACCCAAGTATTTGTGAATCATGAAGGCGATCTGTACCGCACTCGTCTAACTCACAGTCTCGAAGTGGCGCAAGTAGGGCGCACCGTTGCCCGCGCGCTCAAACTCAATGAAGATCTCATCGAGGCCGTGTGTTTAGCGCACGATCTTGGCCACACCCCGTTCGGTCATGCGGGGCAGGACGCGCTCAATGCCTGCATGCGCGATTACGGTGGGTTTGAGCATAATTTTCAGTCGCTTCGAGTGGTCGATGCGCTGGAGAACAAATACCCGGATTTTGGCGGCTTAAACCTGACGTTCGAAACACGAGAGGGCATTCTCAAGCATTGCTCGCGCAAAAATGCGCGCCGAATTGGCGACGTTGGTCAACGTTTTCTCGATAACACGCGGCCTTCCGCCGAAGCGCAGCTGGCGGATCTTGCTGATTCGATTGCCTATAATCACCATGATGTCGACGATGGGTTTCGCTCGGGGCTACTCACCATCGAACAACTCGAAGAGGTGCCGGTGTTCGCGCATCATCTTGGCGCCACGCGCCAAGCCTTTCCAGCAATCGATGAGCGCCGCACGCTCTATGAGACAGTGCGACGCATGATCGGTGACTTTATTCATGATTTGATCCAACACAGCATGAAACAGCTCGATGATCTTGGTGCTCAACAGGCCGATCAGATCCGTCAGGCACCGACACGGGCGATCTCATTGTCCCCCGATGCGCTGGCGCAGCATCTGCAGCTAAAACAATTTTTGCGTGCCAACCTCTATCGACATCCGCGGGTGGTGGCGATGACCGATCGCGCACGCGATGTGGTCAATGAACTGTTCGCCGTGCTTTTAGCCCATCCACACCATATGCCGCCGTCGTATGCGGAACCTGCGCCTGGGGACGTCGATCATGCCGATGCTCTATTCGACGACCACCCACCCGCTCGACGGGTTGCTGATTACATTGCCGGCATGACCGATCGCTACGCGTTCGCCCGCCACGCCGAGTTGTGTACCTAAACGCCCCACTCACAATCGGCAATCCGGCCCATCCGCAACAGACGCCAGTGCACATACAGCCTGCGAAAATCGCGCGCGGGTGGTAGCATTGGCGCCACGTCAATTACTTCGGAGCCGTGCATGACGCCCAAGAACATCCCCAACGCTGATCGCCTTATTTTCGCCATGGATGTGGGCACGGTGGATGAGGCAAAAGCGCTCGCTACCGAACTGGGCGATGCCGTGACGTTTTATAAGTTGGGTCTGCAGCTGATGACCTCGGGCGACTATTTTGGGTTGGTCGACTGGCTGGTCGCTCAGAACAAAAAGATCTTCGTGGACCTCAAATTTTTCGACGTCCCGGCCACGGTCGCCTCTGCCGTTCGTGGCCTCAATCGACGGGGCGTAACGTACGCCACGATTCATGGCAATCAGTCCATCATGGAAGCCGCCGCAGACGCAAAAGACGACGTCAAAATACTCGCGGTTACAGCGCTGACAAGCCTGGATCGTGGCGATCTCGACGATTTAGGCTTTGCATGCGATATCGACACACTGGTCTTGTCACGTGCGCGGCGAGCGCTCGAAAGCGGCTGTGACGGCGTGATCTCTTCAGGGCTTGAGGCGCCAAAACTGCGCGAACACATCGATCACAAACTGCTGGTAATCACACCAGGCATCCGACCGGTAGACAATCGCCCAGCCGACGATCAAAAACGCGTCGTGGATGTCGCACAAGCGTTTGAGAACGGCGCCGATCATATTGTCGTCGGGCGCCCTATTCGTACCGCCGACAGCCCGAAAGCGGCGGCCATGGCCATCCAGCACACCATCAACGAGTCTTTTGCATCATGACCGATCTCAACGACAGTCTCTTTATGCGGGCATTGCGGCGCGAACCGGTACCGCGGACACCGGTCTGGCTCATGCGCCAGGCGGGGCGCTACCTGCCCGAGTACATGGCCGTTCGCAAACAGGCCGGGTCATTTATGAAGCTGGCCGCAAATCCCGAACTGGCCTGTGAGGTCACGCTGCAGCCGATCCGGCGCTTCGGTCTGGATGCGTCGATCTTGTTCTCCGACATCCTGACCATTCCCGACGCGATGGGACTTGGTCTCTATTTTGAAACCGGCGAAGGTCCGAAATTTGAGCGCCCGATCCAACATCAGCGCGACGTCGACGCATTGCCGATTCCCGACCCAGCCGACGAACTGCGCTACGTCATCGATGCCGTGGGCTTAATCCGACGTGAGTTGCCAGACGATGTACCACTCATTGGCTTTTGTGGCAGCCCCTGGACCGTAGCCACCTACATGGTCGAAGGCGGCTCAAGTCGCAACTTTGCCAAAATCAAGGCACTGGTTTTTCAAGAACCGCAAATTATGCATGCGCTGCTTCTCAAGCTGGCAAATGCCAGCACTGCGTATCTGACCGCGCAGATTGAGGCGGGGGCACAAGCCGCGATGGTGTTCGACACCTGGGGTAGCAGTCTATCGACCAGCGCGTATAAAGAATTTTCACTCGTCTATATGCGGCATATTGTCGCGGCGCTCAAAGCCAACCCCGCCACGCGTGATACGCCGGTCATTCTGTTTACCAAGGGTGGCGGTCACTGGCTGGAAATGATGGCCGATACCGGCTGCGACGGTCTCGGCCTGGACTGGACATGCGACGTTGGTCAAGCGCGCGAGCGCGTCGGTGATCGCGTGGCGCTACAAGGCAACCTCGATCCGGGCGTGCTATATGGCGACACCGAAACAGTCACACGCGAAACACACCGTGTGCTAAAGAGTTTCGGCCACGCGCCGGGGCACATCTTCAACCTTGGCCACGGCATACATCCTGGGGTCGATCCCGAGCGTGTCACCGATCTGGTGGCGGCGGTGCATAGCTACGCCTCGCTCAATTCAAAGTAGTGCCGATGAACAGCGCGCCAACCCTGACCCTGGCAGAGCAGGAACGGGCGCGTGCCCTACGTCGCATGGAATGGATTGCGACCGGCCTTTTCGTGTTGATGGCGGTAATTTTCTGCCTAACATTGCTGCCCACACACGAACCTCCTTGGCTTGGCTATGTCCGCGCCTTCTCAGAAGCGGCCATGGTGGGCGCGCTGGCGGACTGGTTTGCTGTAACCGCCTTATTCCGACATCCCTTCGGCATTCCGATCCCGCACACCGCCATCGTACCCAGCAATAAAGACCGCATTGGCGAAAGCCTCGCCCGCTTTGTCGAACGCCATTTCCTGACCGAATCGGCACTCGCACCACGCCTCACAGATATTGACGTTGCCACGCGAATCGGACAGTGGATGCAAGATGACGGCCACGCCCATCGCTTGGGAGACGATGCGGGGCGTCTGATTCAATGGCTGATGGAATCGATTGACAACGACACAGTGCGAGGCTTCCTGGAAAAGAACTTGCGCTCCGGGTCGGGCACTATCCAGGTAGCACCGCTGATCAGCCAGGTACTCGGTGCATTGACCGCATCGAATCGACATCAGGAACTCATTGATAGTGCCGTGCGCATTGGGCGACAGCAGCTCTACGCTAATCAATATGCCATTCGTCACCGCATCGAACAGCAGAGTCCTTGGTGGCTGCCGCGCTTTGTGGATGAAGAAATTTATCAGAAGATTCTCGGCGAGATTTCGCGCTTACTCGATCGCATCGGCGATGATCCGGATCACCCCGCTCGCCATCGCTTTAACGACGCCACACAAGAATTGATCGAATCGCTAGCCAATGACCCCGCCATGATTGAACGCGGCGAGTCGATCAAACAGGACGTGCTCAACCATCCTTCGGTGCAAACCTATCTAACGTCGAGTTGGGAAGACATTAAACGCTACGTGCAAGAGCAGGCCAATCAACCCAACTCGGCGTTGCGCGGACGACTTGAGCGCGCCGTTCAGCGCCTGGGCATTGCCTTACAAGAAGACGACACCATGCGCCAACAGGTCAATGACTGGGCCCGCGCGGCGATTCTGCACACGCTTGAAAACCATCGCGAATCGATCAGCACTGTCATCAGCGACACGATCAAATCGTGGGATACTGATTTCACGACTCGACGCATCGAACTGCAGGTCGGTCGAGATTTGCAGTTTATTCGCATTAACGGCACGCTGGTCGGTGGTCTCGTCGGCTTGATCATTCATGCACTCTTGCACGTTTTTTGACGCGCTCTCCACCCGAATATCTGGACACCTGTTCGGCATCGATCCGCTGAGCGTCGTATACTTAACAACCGTTCGGGGTGCGCGTAGTGCCCGCCGATAACCCGTATTACGGAACGCGAATGCTAAAACGCCTATTAGTCTTTATTCATTTTGTCGAGTTTGCTCTTTACGCATGGTTGCTGGTCGATGCGAATACATCCTGGTATCACGCTTTCATCACAATTGTGGGCGCCGCCTTACTGCTGCGATTCATTATCATTACACTGACGTTTGTGATCGCTAAGCCCCCGCTGCAACCGGTGTCGCGGCTCGCGGCGGCCATTGCCTCTGAGTATGTGTCGGCGGTGTACATTTTCTCGTTTAGTGCGATCGTTGATCGCGCCCGCATCCTACAAACCGATCAACAGCACGCTGACCATTTGCCGATATTGTTTGTGCATGGCTTTGTGTGCAACGCAGGGTACTGGCGTCGTTTTGTGCGGTTCTTCAAGCAACACTGGGGCGCACACATCGCCACCATCGATCTTGAACCGGTGCACACCGACATTGAGCATTATGCCGCACCAATAGCGAAAAGGATCGATGCACTGCTTGACGCGTCCGGCCAGTCGCAGTGCTTGCTGGTCACCCATAGCATGGGGGGTCTGGCCACTCGACACCTGTTGGCCACCGCGAACCCCGCTATTGCGGGGGTGGTGACACTCGGCACGCCGCACAGCGGCACGCGCCTTGGTTATTTCTCCCTGGCACCCAACGCTAAGCAAATGCGCACAGGCAGCGGCTGGCTCGCCCAACTCACGGATCAGGAGCGAGACCGGATTCAACCGCCTTTCGAGGCCTTGATTGGCACACACGACAATATCGTCGGGCCTCAAGAAAACGCGCGCTACACGCCGGCCACCAACACGTATCTAGCGGGCATGAGTCATTTGGCCATGGCTCTTGATCAGTCTGTTATTGAGTGGACCTACGCTCGCTGTGCGCAACTGGCCCAATTCGCCCAGAAAGACTGAATGACGCCCCTCGGCGTCACGAGCGACTAGCGCTCGTCATCAATTCGCGTACAGTGCGCCTCGTTCGATTCGCTTACGTTGGTTTAACGCCTATTTAACGCGAATGGATTTTGGAATGGGCTTATTCTCAAAAATCGAATCAAGCAGTCGGGTTTCGCGGCTGTGCATCGTGCTCAGGAATTCGTTTGCCGAACCCATTGCTTTAAACGCCGCCAGTCCTCGCTCAATAAAGCTCTGGAGTTCGCCAAAGCCGGCAACCTGAGCCGGTTTGCGTGCGACTTTCACGGCCGTCAGGATTAGGCGCTTACGCGTCACGGCCTCAAGATTTTCTCCGAGCTCAACAATCAACTCGATTTGTCGAGCCCGTTCGGCGTAGTTGTCGCACAGGCGATAACCATCCGCGTACATTTGAAAATCGAGTGCGTCGGGTTCGTGCTGAGGATCGAAGCCAAGCTCCCCAACCAGCACATGCAGTAACTTCGCATCGAGCTGCATAGATAGACTGTTTAGCTCCAGCCCTTGTGCCAGTGATTCAATGGCATCCGCCGATAGCACATTGACCATGATCGGGTAGACCCGCTTGATGTCGTCGTCACGCTGAGAAAAATCGAGAGGTCCGTACAGATCGGTCAAGAAAAAGTCCATCGCCTTGGTATAGCGCTTCTGTACTCGAAGATCGTCATAGGTGGCTGCGAGTCGGTTGCACTGAAACCTAGCCAACACTTCTTGACCCACTTCAAGACCACCACCCGCGACACGTTTGCGCGTAAGTTCAGCCGATTGCTCAAGCAGAATACGAAACCGTTTGGCCACCGACTTTTTGACTTTACCCGTCACCGATCTATCCCTACTGCTTAATCTTGGCGAGCTCTTCGTCGCGTAGCTCGCGACGTAAAATCTTGCCAACATTCGTTTTGGGCAATTCGTCGCGAAGCTCAATAAAGCGCGGGATTTTATACCCCGTCAGATGCTCTTTACAGTGGGACTTAACCTGTTCGGCCGTGGTGCTGCCGTCGGAGCAGACCACGAACAGTTTGACGACTTCGCCCGATTTGTCATCCGGCACACCAATTGCCGCGGCTTCGGATACTCCCGGATGCATCACCGCCACATCCTCTAACTCGTTCGGGTAGACATTAAAGCCAGAGACCAAAATCATGTCCTTCTTGCGATCCGTTATGTAGGTGTAACCGCGCTCGTCCATGCGACCCATATCCCCTGTCCGCAGTGCGCCATCCTCAGTAAACACTTCTCGAGTCGCCTCTTCTCGCTGCCAATAACCCTGCATGACCTGGGGTCCGCTGATACAGATTTCGCCGACCTCTCCTTGCGGCAGCTCGTTGCCATCGTCGTCACGAACAGTCACGACGGTCGACGAAATGGGTAACCCAATCGAGCCATTGTAGGCTGTCGAACTCATCGGGTTGATGCACGCAGCCGGCGATGTTTCGGTCAAGCCGTAAGCTTCCACCAGTGCTTTACCGGTTACCGCCTGCCACTTTTCAGCCACCGCTCGCTGCACGGCCATGCCGCCGCCCAGGGTGAGTCGAAGTGAAGAAAAATCAAGCTGATCAAATCCGGGGGTGTGTAACAAGGCGTTGAACAATGTGTTGACGCCGGTAATGGCGGTGAACTGATGCTTACCCAGTTCTTTGACAAACCCCGGAAAATCGCGTGGGTTAGTAATCAGAATATTTTCACCACCAAACTTCATGAAAGTCAGACAGTTCGCGGTAAGCGAAAAGATATGATAAAGCGGCAGCGCCGTAATGATGATTTCCTCACCCTCGCGCGTTTCGTTCACCATCCAAGCGCCTGACTGAAGTAGATTTGCGACCAGATTGCCGTGACTGAGCATCGCCCCTTTGGCCACGCCCGTGGTACCGCCGGTGTACTGCAAGAACGCGAGATCATCGTGCGTAAGCGGGGGTGTTTGCAGGACACCGGCATCGGTGTTCAGCACCGCATTAAACGAGATCGCACCCGGTAGTGAGAACGCGGGCACCATCTTTTTGACGCGCTTTACCACAAAATTGGTGACGGCGGATTTTGGAAAGTTAAGCATGTCGCCAATTTGCGTCGTGATGATGTTCTCCACCGGCACATCATCGATGACCGATTGGAGCGTTGTCGCAAAATTCTCCAGAATGACAATGGTACTCACGCCCGCATCGGACAGCTGATGCTGAAGTTCGCGCGGGGTGTACAACGGATTGACGTTCACGACGACACAGCCCGCGCGCAAAATACCCAAAATAGCGATGGGATACTGCAACAGATTGGGCATCATCACCGCGACGCGATCGCCTTTTTTAAGGCCCAGTTGATGTTGCAAATACGCACCAAAGCGCTGACTCAACCGATCGATGTCCGCATAGGTGAGGCTCTTACCCATGTTGGTGAAAGCAGGATTGGCAGCAAACTGTTTGCAGCTTGTTTCGATGATCGCGCACAGTGATTCATACGCATCCAAATCGATTTCGTGTACGACGTTAGCGTCGTAGCTATTAAGCCATGCTTTCTCCACGTATTTCCCCCTTTATTAGAGTAGCGATTTCATCAGCGACGTAATTGTGACACACACTTGTTCAATGGCATGAGATTTTGCGCTCGACAGCCGCCATACCGCCCCAATTTCGCGAAAGGGCACCGGCTCTTTAAACGGTCGAATCGTCAAGGCCTCGGCCTGAACGGTAGCGGGCGCCCCATGCACTGCGAGCTGAGGCAACAGCGTAACGCCAAGACCGGCCGCGACCATTTGCCGCAGCGTCTCAAGACTGGTCGCAGTAAATTCCTGACTGCCTGGCTCTGCCAGACCACACACGCTCAGCGCCTGGTCGCGCAGGCAATGTCCGTCCTGAAGCAACAGCAACGCGTCGGGACTCAATTCGTCGGTGGTTACCGTATCGTTCGACGACAGTGCGTGTCCGGGCGGAAGCGCAGCGACAAACGGCTCGTTAAACAACGCTCGAGCTTGCAGCAACCCTTCAGATTCGGAGCCATGCGGTAATGCCATTACGCCGACATCCAACGATCCTTCGTTGAGACGCTCGATGAGCTGATGGGTTTGGTATTCACTTAAGTGCCAGCGAATCGCTGGAAACGCCGCGTGTAGGCCAGGCATGATGTGCGGCATGAGATACGGCCCTAACGTATGGATAAAGCCCATCGACACGGTGCCGGATAACGGATCGTGTGTGCGCTTGGCCACCTCTTTGATCTGATCGGCCTCACGCACAATCAATCGCGCGCGCGCCACCACGTCTTTGCCAATATCGGTGAGTAAAAATCGTCCGGGTCCACGCTCGATGAGCACACTGCCAAGCTCTTCTTCCAATTTGCGGATTTGTGCGCTCAGAGTGGGTTGGCTTACAAAACATGCCTGAGCGGCCCGTCCAAAATGCTGCTCATCTGCGAGGGCGACCAGATAGCGAAGCGTGCGAAGGTTCATACGGCCAATGTATAGATTTCAGCTATAGATTTCCATTGCATGCGCAGGTAATGACTATTAGCGTTCAGACTAGACCACGCGGTTGAGCCGGCCGCCGAGCTTGAACGATTCGACATTTTCGCTCACTCGATTCAAGGCCGTTTGGCGCGCTTGTACCGAGGCCCAGGCAACGTGGGGGGTGATGATAAGCCGAGGCGCGTGGGTTTCGAGCAGCGGGTCACCTTGCATTGGAGGCTCCTCTTCGAGCACGTCGATGCCAGCACCACCGATGACATGCTGATCGAGGGCTTCAACCAGAGCATGACTGTCCACCAAGCCACCTCGTGCCGTGTTGATAAGCAGGGCATCGGATTTCATCATGCGGAGCGATTCGCGATTGATCATCTTGGCCGTATCGGCGGTAAGGGGACAATGTAAACTCACGACGTCGCTGACCTGCAAAAGCTCATCGAGCGGCACCACGAACAGATGCTCATCCTCTGGCTGCTGGCCGTCCCGCGTTGTCGCGACAATCTGCATCCCAAACGCCCGCCCGATGCGAGCCACGGCGCGACCAAGCACGCCGTATCCCACGATACCGAGCACCTTGTTTTCGAGTTCTCCAATGCGGTAGTCGAGCATGCAAAACTGCGGGCTTAGTCGCCACGCACCGGCGCGCAGTAGTTCTCCATAGCCTTTGAGCTGCTGAGTGAGCCCGAGAATCATCGCAAAGACGTGCTGCGCAACGGAGTTGGTGCAGTAGTCTCGAATATTGCAAACCGCGACGTGCCGCGCACGCGCGGTGTCCAAATCAACATTATCCGTGCCCGTGGCAATCAGGCAGATAAGTTTGAGCGCTGGGGCGGCCTCAAGCGAGGATGCGTCCAGCGTCACCTTATTCGTAATCACGATCTCAGCATCGCGCAGACGCTCCGCCAGCTCATGCCGGGTACAGGTGCAGTAGTAGGTGATATCCGGCGCCGCGTGCTCGAGCGCAGTAAAATCCAAATCGCCAGCATCAACCGTGAGACGGTCGAGAAATACAGTGCGCATAATGCCCCAACCCACCAATGGAAGGCGTATAGTGTAACGCTGTAGTGATGACCAACCAATGTTCAGGCGTTCATGGCCGACGGCACTCGCCGGTCGGCGCGCGCGTTGTTGCCCATGTGCCACCCATCCAAATGGGTGTCTACCCCACGCGCACTGATAGATTATGGAAAAACGATCGAAATTTTGGGAACTGCCACTTGCGCAACTCAACCCGGTTGAGTGGGAGGCTTTGTGTGACAACTGCGCACGCTGTTGCCTGCATAAATTTGAAGACGAGGACACCGGTGAGGTGCGCATCACCGACGTGGTCTGTGCGCTACTCGATCAACAGGACTGCCGCTGCACAGATTATGTCAATCGCAAACAACGCGTACCTGGCTGCCTGTCCCTCTCGATCGACCAGCCCAAAACATTTCGGTGGCTACCCGACACCTGCGCCTATCGACTGCGATTCGAAAACAAGCCGCTCTATGACTGGCATCCATTGTTGTCAGGCGACCCACGCTCAACGGATGAGGCGGGCATCAGCGTTGCCAATCGTTGCGTAGTGGAAACGTACATCCATCCCGACGACATTGAACATCGTCATGCCAGTTGGATAACGTGCTCGCCGCATGTGAAATGATTTAAGTCAAACCAAAAAGTATAATAACCCTCTAATTTACATAAACTTTGTCAGGATGCTTTACAGAGTTTAAATCGGTTACACGTTTGATCCGGATAGGACCGTCTGTAACAGATTATGACAGTTTCAAACCATTCTAAATACGCAATCCTGTCAATCACTTACCAATTTACGTTACGCCAGTTCGGCGCCCTCGCAAAAAGCGGCACGATAGTTGCAATCCTTAGGGCCTACTCCGTCCCGCTTTTTGGACTGGGGAATATTAAGGATCATAAGGTTCACTATAATGACTATTACAAAAACGATGAAAATGATTGTGGCTGCCGCTCTGCTGGCAGTTGGTTTCAATGCTTCAGCCGGTTTTATCGAAGGTCAAATCACTATGTCAGGCGACTTCCAGCCTGTGGGTGGTGATGGTATCGCCGACGCAACGGGCATCGACTTTATTGGCGATGACTTCCGCGTCGACGGGGCTACTGACGACTTTGCCGATGCCGGTATTATGTCAGGTGACATCGGTCAGTACTTCGATTTTAGTTTTGACCCACTTGCCCCTGGCACAACTGTTTGGTCTATCGGCGGTTTCTCGTTCGCTCTGGACTCAATTAACGTTGTTTTGCAAAACAACTTCTTTATCGTTCTGCAAGGCACTGGTATGCTGAGTGGTAACGGTTTCGAAGATACCGCTGGCAGCTGGAATCTTACGGGTAACGCAGCAGGCTCTCTGTTCAACTTCTCGTCGGGCACCACCGCCATATCAGAACCAGCAACGTTGGCTCTGGTCGGTCTCGGGTTCATCGGCCTTGCCGTAGCTCGTCGCCGCAGTTAATCGAACCGTATAACGATACGAATAAACTGCTAGATTTTTTAGGGGAAGTAAATGAGGTCCATCAACATTAACCAACTGGTTAAAGCCATCGTGGCCAGCGCTATTATGCTGTTTGCGTTTGGTTCATCAGCGGCGCTGATCACCGGTGATGTGACGTTCTCAGGTGACTGGGCGTCCATCGATTCAACCGACATCACCGAGTCGATTACGTTTCCTGATGGCGATGTTGATGCTGACGGTTCGAGTGGCGATTTCAGCGGCATCCTTGACGGTGACGCTGGCATCATCTCCGCACTGGATTTCGGTGCGGGTGGACCATCGGCAGGTACATTCCTGAGCCTTGGTGGGTTTGACTTCACTCTGACAAGCGTTGAGGCTGTGTTCCAAAACGCGACGATCATTCTGATTGAAGGCACCGGCATTGCCAGCGGCAATGGCTACGATGATACGGCGGTTGAGTTTTTCTTCTCTGCCAATCAAAGCGGCCATCTCCGCAACTTCTCTGCCGGATTCACCGCTCAACCGGTTCCCGTACCAGGCGCGCTTATTCTGTTTGGTTCGGCCCTTGCAGCACTCGGTCTGCGTCGCAAATAAGCGATCAGGCTAACAAAAAAAGAAAGCGACCTTCGGGTCGCTTTTTTTTGCTTAAACAAATCTAGACCGTCATATTGGCCTTGGGCGAATTGGGAAAACGACCGTGTCGTCGTCATCGGCCTTTGATGTCACGGATTGAAAGATGGCTCAATGGTGCGTACTGGGAATAGCGTGAATCAGCCGGTGTTCTGCAACCCTTGGGCGATGCCATTGACGGTGCTCAGCAACGCTTTGAGTAAATCGCCATCTTCGCGCCCACCTTCGCGCCAGCGCCTCAGTAGATCAACCTGAATAAAGCTCATCGGATCGACATAAGGATTGCGCAGCATAATGGCGCGCTTGAGCGTGGCGTCGCCCTCTAATAGCGAGCGGGTGCCTTTCAAACTAAAGACCACTTCACATGTGCGGGCGTACTCTCGCTCAATTTTTTGGAAAATGTAGCCGACGTCATCATCGGCCAGACGCGCATAGTGACGCGCGATGGACATATCAGTTTTGGCCAACACCATCTCAACATCATCAAGCAGCGTTTGTAGAAACACGGATGCTTCCACCATCTCTCGCACACGTGCCTCGCCATAGGTATCAATCGCGTACTGAAAGCCCGTGCCCACACCGTACCAACCGGTGATGATCTGTCGGCTTTGGGTCCATGAGAATACCCAGGGGATCGCACGCAGGTCTTTCACGCCTGCTCCTTGACGCCGTGAGGCCGGACGGGAACCGATGCGCATTTTCTCGATCACATCGATGGGTGTCGATGCGCGAAAGTACCGCGTGAAATTCTCATCGTCGTACACCAAATCGCGATACGCCCGACGGCTCGTCGCCGCAATTTCATCCATTATGGCAAACCACTCGGCAGGAAATGCGCTCGTACCTTGACCTAACGTGGCCAGCATCACCGCCGACGTCGATTGCTCAAGCGTGCGCATCGCAATACCGCGCAGGCCATATTTGGCATTGATTATTTCGCCTTGTTCGGTGACCCGTAGACGCCCCTGCACCGATCCATGCGGTGCGGCCAGAATGCCCTGATGAAATTTACCGCCGCCTCGACTGATACTGCCGCCTCGGCCGTGGAAAAACACCACTTTGGTATCGTGCTCAGCGAGCACATTCACCAACGCACGTTGACCCTGCTGTAGCGCCCAGCGCGCGGCAACCAAGCCGCCGTCCTTATTGGAGTCCGAGTAGCCGATCATAATCATCTGTCGGCGATCGCGAGAATCGAGATGTGGTGAATACACCGCATGCGACAGCAAACGCCGCATCACTTCCGGACCGGCTTGAAGATCGTCTACCGTTTCAAACAGTGGCGCAATGTCCAAGTCGATGACCCCATCTTCTTGTCGAAATCCTGCCCACTGCGCCAAGAGCAACACAGACAACACATCATCGGCATCCTGCGCCATGCTGATTACACACGGCCCAATTGCCTTACGACCGTACCGCGCACGGCAACGCAAAATCGTTGTGAATACGTCCAGACTGTCGCTCAACGCTGAATTTTCCACATCCTCCGCTGGCGCCCGCTGATCAAGCGCCGCGCTGATCAGTTCCACGCGTTCAGCGGCGGGTTTTTCCAGCCAGTCGGCGTGACCCAGACCAGCGCCAACCGCTTCGCGATATACGATCGAATCCTGGCGTACATCGAGTGTCGCCAAATGAAAACCGAATGTGCGAATCTTCCCCAGCAGACGATTGACTAAGAATAGGCCCGCGTGCTCGCCTTTGTTCAAGGCAAGACTGTCAGCGATAAGCTGAATGTCGCTTTGAAATTCGTTTGGGCCTGAGTAGCCTGCCTTATGATCATCCAGGGTGGCCTGTAAGCGGCCAGCGATAAGTCGTAAAAACCGACGATAGAACATGGTCTCGTGACGTGGATGTACCTTACTGAGCCGATCGCCTAGCAGTTCGCGATAAAACAAAATGCGCTCAACAATATCGGCATCAATAGGTATTCGACTGGCAGACTGGCTGAGGCGCCAGGATAGCTCCATGACCTCGTCGTAGTAGCGATGAATGATCGCTTTTCGATGCCGCTCTAGCGACTCTTCGATTGTGCGTGCCGTGACATTCGGGTTGCCGTCCATATCACCCCCCACCCACGAGCTGAAGCGCAAAATGGAGAACGACTCGAGCGGCTGGGCATCGGGATACACTTCGTGAAACGCTCGACTCAAGCTCTCGTAATACGGCGACACCACGCGATACAGAATCTGTGTGAGGAAAAACAACACGTTGTCGCGCTCATCAGCAACCGTAATGCGGTCGCTGGGGTGCTCTTCGGTTTGCCACGCAACGGTAATCTCACTTTGAATCTGTGACATTACCGCGCGACGCTCCGGAATGGTCAACGTCGGGTCCAATTTGCGGATGAGCTGGCGCGCAATGTGCTGTTGCTTTTCGAGCAAAGACCGTCGTGTCGCCTCGGTTGGATGCGCGGTGAACACAGGTTCAATAATCAAATCGGCTAGATGCTCGTGTAACTCATCCGCGCTCACTCCCTGACGCTTCAGTTCGCGCATGGCCCACTCGATGCTTTCACTTTGAGGCGCCTGCACGGAACGCATGTACTCGCGGCGACGGCGAATACGATGAATACGCTCGGCCATATTCACAATCTGAAAATACGACGAAAAGCTGCGGACCAACTTCGCCGCGTCCTTCGAGTCTAAACCGTCGATAACCGCCGCTAATGGTTGCTCATCGCGGTCGTCGATCTGCCGACCCTTGATCGCGGCTTTTCGCGCATCCTCAACCAACTCGAAAAACTCGTCACCACACTGCTCTCGGAGTACGCGACCAACCAATCCACCCAGCTCACTCACATCGTCTTTGAGCGGCTTGTCCTTGGATGGAAATTGTATTGAACGACCGGTCATGCGCTCTCCCTCGGTGGCGGTGCGTTAAGGCGCCACTCTCTGTGTATTGCTTAGCTAAAAATCAATCCCGAAAATTATCGAACTGCAACGGCAACTTGATATCGGATTCCCGAAGGAATGCCATCACAGACTGCAGGTCATCGCGTTTCTTTCCGGTGACGCGTAGCTTTTCGCCCTGGATGGACGCCTGCACTTTCATCTTTTTATCCTTGATCATTTTCACAATCTTCTTAGCGGTCGCCTGCTCGATACCCTGCTTAACCTGCACCACCTGCGTGGCCTTACTCAAGCTGGTCACAGGCTCGCCGGCCTCAAGACAGCCAATGTCGATTTTTCGTGCGGTCATTTTCAAGTGGAGCACATCCATCATTTGCTTAAGCTGAAACGCCGATTCTGTGGTCAGCGTGATGACACTGTCTTGGAGGGCAAAACTGGCGTTGACACCTTTAAAATCGAAACGATTACCAATTTCGCGATTGGCTTGATCAACGGCATTATTCAATTCGTGCTCGTCCACTTCGGACACCACATCAAAAGACGGCATCAGCTCTGCTCCTCTGCTAACAGTTGTTCAATAAAGGCCGTGAACTCCCGACGGAATTCAGTGTACTTGTCACCGGTTCCCGGGCCATTGAAGCCGGTATGCACACGTCGCACTTCACCTTTCCGATCGATCACGATCATGGTCGGATAGGCGATCACACGATTGAGCATCGGCAACGTTTCAGACGCCTTTGATTTGTCCGAGCTGCCGGCGACCAACAGTTCGTATTCGATACCAAACTTATCTCGAAATCGATCCACCTGTGCCGCCGCCTCGGAAAAATCATCCAAGTGTTCGTACATCAGACCGAGCACCTCCAGCCCTTGGTCTCGATAGGCTTGATAGAACGGCGCAAGGAAAGCAGCCTCATCGTGACAATTTGGGCACCAGCTGCCCGCGAGTGCGACGATGAGTACTTTGTCCTGGAAACGGGCATCATTACTGCGCACGAGTGTGCCATCAACATTTGGAAACTCGACGACAAACGCCTGCGTCGAATCATTCATGCGCGTCATGTCATTGGCGTCCGGTAGCGCCGCGTTATCGTCGCGTACGGCTGTCCACGTTTCATGCCACTCCGTGCCAGACCAAAAATTACCGCTTAGGCGGCCGTCATCGGACATCGTCGCGTCGAACAAAAACGCGTGTGCGCCATCAAAGGTCGACAAGTACAGCGTGCGATCTTCTACCGCTCCGTCAAGAAATCGATAGTCGCCCGTGGGTGTTCGAAAGGTACCGGTAACACCGCTACCCGACTGAACAAAGTCGGCAACCGCGATGGACTTTTCGCCCTCGTCATCGACAAACTCCACACGCCACCGACCACCAAAGTCGGCATTGGCAACTCGAGGTTGCTCGAAGAAGCGATGCACTTGCCCAGCCGTCATGGTTACCGGCATTACCTGCAACTTGCCGTGGCGCTTGGTGAGCGTAAGCGACCCAGTCATGCGGTCGCCGTCGAGCGTCATCACCAAGCGATTGTTGAACGCTGGAAAATCGATGAGAACCCGGCTGCCATCCTGGGTTAAATAGTTGACCGGTACGCGCTCTTCACCATTAATAATAAAGGCCTTCACGCCCTCGGCTTGCTCATCGAGCACGTCCATCGTAAACGGCATGTTGCCGCCTGGTAATTCCACGACCGCTCGCCATGTGCCGGCCGCGATCTGCGCGCCGGTGGTCGACGCAGCGTTCTCGCTCGCGGGCGGTGCGCTGCCGGTCGACGCGTCACAACCCGCTAAACCGAGCATCAACAGACCTAAGACACATCGAAGTTTCATTGGCTCTCTCCGCGTCGCCACGCGACGCACGAATGGGGCGCCAATACTACCACGACGCCGGTTGAGCAACGCGTCAAAGCAACTCGGTCCATCGCGTCTAAATTAGTTACGATCGATACCGCAGCAGACGGCAATCCATCACAATAAGCCGATCACCATTAGCGCGACGCGACCGCTGACTTAAACCGTGCGCTCATGAAGTCGGCCACTTCCTGCAACGCCTGGTGCGCAACGGGCAGATAGCTCGAGAAAGCGTGAAAAACATGAGGCAAATCGGGCCAGATACGACAATGCGCCTCCCCGCCGCTATGTCGAATCTTGTCGATGACACGCAAACTGTCGTCCAGCAAAATTTCGCGATCGCCGACATGAAAAAGCATCGGCGGAAACCCGTCAAAATCGCCAAACAAAGGCGAGGCCGTCGGCTCGCGGATATACGCACCATCGAGATACAGTTTGGCGAGTTCAACCATTCGCTCACCTGGGAGCAACACATCATGACGAATGTTGGTGCGAATGCTCTCGCCGCTACCGGTCAAATCCGTCAGGGGAGACAAACACACCGCGCTGGCCGGCATCGGCAGTCCTGCTTCCCGTGCGGCGTGCAATAGAGCCAACACCAGGTTACCGCCTGCTGAATCGCCGGCGATAGTAATTTGCCTGGCATCCCGTGTTTCCAAAAGCGCGCGATACACAGACACTACATCAGACACGGCCGCTGGATAGGGATGCTCGGGACAGAGACGATACTGGACCGCAACGACCTCGCAGCCAGTATAGCGCGCAAGCGGCGCCGTGATCCCCCGATGCGTGCGAGGAGAACAGAGAATGAACGCACCACCGTGGATGTAGTACACGACATGATTCGGAAGATCCGCCGCGAGCTCTGTCGGCGTGATGTGCTCCACCGCCACATCCTTAAGATGACCCTCTTTAATGACCACCCGCTTGTCGTTCGGCAAGAAACGCTGAGCGAGGCCTTCGATTCGCTGCCGCTGCTGAGCAATGGCTTCTTGCTCGACAGGCAGTGCGCGCAACCGACGCTTGATCACAGTTCGAAGAGTCCAATTGAGCAAACGCTGCCTGAGCGTGGTGGACACATCCGCAGCGCTCGTGTGCGGATGCGTGTACGTGTTACTCATTTACAAATTCGCGTTATCGGTCTCATCGTCCGACTGCATCGGCGTGTCGAGCGCCTGCTCAACGCGTGGTTTTTCGGTATTGATCACCCGGTTCTCAAGCCACGCCATCGTGTCCTGCCAGATTTTCTCGGCATCATCGTCATCCGGAATACGCAGGGCGCTTTCGAGCTCAACGGTGAGCAGCGGTATGCCACGATAAACACCCACATAGCGTCCCATCGACCCAGGGTAAGTGCCGAGCAAACGCAGCTCGAGCGGCCCCAAATTATCCGGGGGTACCAGCGGACCATCAAAATCAACAATACCGTGCGGGGCGTGAACAGAAATAACCGCATTGGGTTTGAACTCATCGATCTGTTTGGCGAGCCAGCGTGACTCGGGCTCACTCAACGGGGCCTTGCCTGGATAGCGGCGCTTGCTCTTACGCGTGCGATTGACCCAGTAGTCCATCGCCTCCCGTTCCCAGTTGGGGGTGGGAAAATTGCGGTTTAAATCCACCCCATTCGCGTTCATGCGCTGACTCATTCTGGGCGGCATCAACAATCCGTCAGGATTCAGTGTGGGCACTACTCGCCAATGAAATGGGCCGCTGTTCTGTTCCAGCTCGCGTAGCCAGCGAAAAACGATGGTCACCGAACTGTACTCATCGCCATGAATACCGCCGATGAGCAGTACTTTACCGACCGGCTCTCGATCGCTGGGCTGCACATCCCGATAGGCGATGGTGCGATGAAGTGTTGAATACGCACCACTCGGCTGAAGATTCGCCGCGGCGCATTCGTCGTAGTCAATCGACGTCAGTTTCTCATCCAGCTGCCGGCACAAACGGCTCACTTCATCCAATGCCCACAGCACGGTGGTGTTCCCCTGCACAACCGGGGAATGGTGTGGCTGATCTTCTACAGGCGAATACGGCCCGGAGTCGGTTACTGTTAACCAAGAAGCGGACCGGTTGAGATCCAGATCCAAAGTGGTTGCCGCCGCAAATGGGGCACTGAGCCACATTGCGGTGAGGCACATTAACAGTCGCGACATAGGGAGCCTTTGTGCTTGATTCAACAGGTAAACCCGTCCGAAAGTTAGCAAATGCCAACACCAATCGCCACCACCCGCACGCGGAAACGCGCTAGAATCGGGGTTTCGGGCTGTATATAAGCCAAGTTCCTAAAAGCACAAGAGAAAATGATGATTCAGACCCCGCCTGGTCGCGCGCTGTTTGCGCTACTCACCCTCGGTGCCTGGCTATCAGTCAGCCTGCCAGCGAGTGCCCGCACCGGCTATATCAACGACGAACTGGAAGTCACCCTTCGCACCGGCGAAAGCACGCGTAATTCAATTATTCGCATGCTCTCCAGCGGCGAACGTCTTGACGTGTTGAGCACCAATGAAGAGACGGGCTACGCGCGCGTCACGACCGAGGGCGGCACCGAAGGATTTGTGCTGGCGCGGTTCGTCACCTATCAACCCATCGCGCGTGACCAACTCGCCATCGCCAATCAGCGGTTGGCACGCAATGCTGAGCGAATTGCGGAACTCGAGGCGGAACTGGCCAGCGTTAAAGGCGATAATGCGGATTACAGCGCGTCGCAATCGAACCTTCAAAGTGACAACACGCGACTGACCGACGAACTCAACGACATTCGTCGCACCGCCGCCAACGCAATCCAAACGGCTGAGCAAAACCGTACGCTGACCGCCACCAAAGCCAATCTTGAGAATCAGATTCAGACACTCCAGGCACAGAACGCCACGCTGTCGGCGCGCAGCCGGCAAGTGTGGTTCATGGCGGGTGCCGGCACACTCATACTCGGGATTATGGCCGGCCTCGTACTACCGAGACTCAAATTAAAACGACGCTCCAAGTGGGGCGATCTTTGATTCGCATCAATCTGGGAGAATGGCATGACGCCCACCAAACGAAGCGCTCTTTTTACCGCACTTTTGGCGCTGATCCTCGGTGCCTGTACGCAGGACGAGACCACCAATGAGTCCCACACCAGCATGAATAACAAGAGCGCAGCGCTGAGTTACCCCGAGTCCAAACGCGGTTCAGTGACCGATACGTATCACGGCGTACAGGTTGCCGATCCCTATCGTTGGATGGAGGACGCCGATCTTGCCGACACCCAAGAATGGGTCGCCGCACAAAATCAATTAGCCGAGCCGTATCTCGAGGCCCTGCCTCTGCAGGAAGTCATAAACCAACGCATGACCCAACTTTGGAATTACGAGAGTTACACCAAGCCGCGCAAATACGGAGATTATTATTTTTACCGCTATAACAATGGCAATCAGAACCAATCGATCGTCTATGTCACCACCGATCTCGACACAACGCCACGTCCGTTCATCGATCCGATGGACTTTAGCGAAGATGGGACCGTCGCGCTGTACCAAGTTGAACCCAGTCCCGACGGCACGTTAGTGGCTTACAGTTTATCGGACGGTGGCAGCGATTGGCGCACGTGGCGCGTACGCAATACTGAGACTGGACAAGATCTCGACGACTTCATCACTTACACCAAGTTTACGTCGGTCTCCTGGACACCAGACGGTCGAAGCTTCTACTACAGTCGCTACCCAGCAAAAAGCGATGGCGTGGGCGATGGCAGCAAAGCGGTATCGGTTTACCGCCACCGTATCGGTCAACCACAGATCAACGATGTGCTGGTTTACTCGGTCCCCGAAAATCCCCGCTACAATCCGTATGCGGAAGTGACGGAAAACGGCAAGCAGCTCGTTATCGGCATCAGCGAGGGCTATAACGCCAACGCCGTCCACTTAGTCGACAGCACCGACCCCGACAACGTCGTGCGCCTCATGGATGATTGGGATGCACTGTATTGGTATCTGGGACAGATTGATAATGAACTCTACTTTGTGACCACTAACCAGGCGCCCAACTGGCGCGTCATCGCGGTCGACCCCAACACGCCGTCGCCTGCTAATTGGCGCGAGGTCGTTGCGACCACCGATGAAGCGATCGACGACGCCAAGCTGACGGGCGGTCAACTGTTCATTAACTATCTGCGTGACGCTAAGTCGTTTGTGCAAGTGCATTCGCCAGCAGGCGAACTGCTGACCGAACTGGCATTGCCCGGGATCGGCACGGTGAGTGGTTTCGATGGCAGTAGTGATACGAGCGAAACGTTTTTTAGCTTCGAGAGCTTTACCGAGCCACCGTCGGTCTACCGTTACGATCTGTCACTTGGCGAGGCCAAACTGTTTAAAAACGTAAACGTTGAGGCTGACTTTTCGAAGTATCAGACCGAGCAGGTGTTCTATTCCAGCAAAGACGGCACGCGTGTTCCGATGTTTATTATCTCGCCGAAGAACATCACGCGCGATGGGTCCAATCCCACGCTATTGTACGGCTATGGCGGTTTCGATATATCGCTCACGCCCGACTACAAAACAGCCTACATCGTGTGGCTCGAAATGGGCGGCGTGGTGGCCATACCCAATTTGCGCGGCGGGGGTGAGTACGGCAAACAGTGGCACAAGGCCGGCACTAAGACCGACAAACAAAATGTATTCGATGACTTTATTGCCGCCGCCGAGTTTCTGATCGAACAAGGGTACACATCGAGCCAGCACCTTGGCATTAGCGGTCGCAGCAACGGCGGCTTGCTGGTTG
Source organism: Pseudomonadota bacterium (assembly GCA_039028935.1). Taxonomy (NCBI): domain Bacteria; kingdom Pseudomonadati; phylum Pseudomonadota; species Pseudomonadota bacterium. The sequence goes on from JBCCHD010000025.1 coordinate 33,727, forward strand.
GCGCTGCACTTACCCAACGACCTGATTTGTTCGGCGCTGCGCTCCCCGCTGTCGGCGTGCTCGACATGCTGCGATACCACACGCCAAGCGCCAACGCGCGCGCCTGGTCCAGCGACTACGGCCTATCTGAGAACGCGGAGGAGTTCGCCGCGCTCTATGCCTACTCCCCCGTTCACAATGTGAACGACGACACGTGCTATCCGCCGACGCTCGTTACCACGGCGGATCGTGACGACCGTGTCGTGCCATGGCACTCCTACAAATTCGCGGCAGAGCTACAACACCGTCAGGCGTGCGAACACCCGGTATTAGCGCGCATCGAAACGCGCGCCGGCCACGGCGCCGGCAAACCCAAATGGATGATTATTGAAGACTACGCGTATCAGTGGGCGTTCCTGGCCGAACATCTCGACGCGACAATGCCCTAACCGCGATCAATGGCGGTACCAGGCCAACGCCACTGGCCAGGGATCGCCATCATCACGGCGCACGATGCGCACAACATAGTCGCGCCCACGTTCGACTCGAACACGCAAATTTTCGGTACTGTCCGCGCGCGCGGCTGATTGGGCCAGCAGTACCAGCGGCGCATCCGGCCCATGGTCGTCCTGCGCGGTGTGTTCACTTTCACGTTGCTCGCTATCGACAGTGCTCGAGGCAAGTAACTGCAGATCAAAATCTGGCAAAGACGCCAACAGTCCCGTGTCGGTAACACGAATATCCGCTAACCAGGACAGCGAGAGCTGCAGCCATCCATCTCGATCGGGCGTGACGCGAATGTCGTTCACACCCTTTGTGGCGATGGCGTTATAGGTGAATCCCTGCTCAGCATAGATGTCGCCGACAGCGTCCGCCCCAATGGAGAACAGATCCTCGGCGGCGTCGACATTGAGCATACCCATACCAAACCGCTTATCCAGCCCGTTATCCGTCACGCCCAACGTACCAAATGCATTCACCACCACCTCGCCTTTCGCTTCGATCTCAAAATTGCCTCGGGCACTGGCCATAAAAATGGCGCGAACGAGTTCAACTGGAAGTTGCGCGCTGCCGTGACGAGTTTTAGCGAGCAACATATCGCGATCGGCAGCAAGCGCATTGAGCCTCACCGCCGCTGCCGACACAATCGGTGCGGCGGCACTGGCATGGGGATAGGGACCGACAAGATGAGGGCGCGTGCGTCCTTGGTCATAAAACGCATCGACGGGCGGGTACGGTGTATCGATGTTTTGGGTCGAACCCCCGACCACCAGGGCGTTATAGCCTCCGGCCATTAGATGATCGCCGGCACCGCGACGGCGCACGCCCGTCACGTGCAATATGTTGTTGCTGACCGCGCTGTAGTCAGCACGACGCAATAGATTGGCCGCCGATCTGGAGTTAGCCACCCAACTATGATTGACGACCGGACCGGGAAACAGATTGTCGGTGTGATCCGGGTTGAGATCCCATTGACTGAGTCGCGCCAGCCAATGCGTCGACGGGAACACATAGGCGGTGTGAATGCCACGTGCGATCGACCGTCGGGCGCCGTAAAAAAGCTGGGCCACCGTATTACTGTGATCGCTGTTGGCGGCGCCGGGCTGCATCACCAGACGCACGTTCTTAAACTGGGGGTCGGAAACATTTGGCGCGAAATTAAGCGCCCTCGGTGGTGATCGCGGCACCGACACAGGTGCTTCCACCTGCACGACTACCCCGTTGGTATCGCTCGCCGCGACCGCGGCCTTCGACGCATTCACCACCGTCTGATACGGCGCAGCGATTGCCGCGGGTGACCAGCAGCCGATCATTATCGCCCAGAGGGCGCAAATGCGGTGTGCAGGGCGCTTCACGAGTCGCGTTGACCGCTATTTTCGATACATAAACGGCAGGTCATCTTTGAGATCCAAATAGCGATCGCGAAGCAGGGTTTGCCGACTCTTCATGGGCATTTCCTTGCCCTGAATAAACACGTGATCGGCATAGGTGGTGACTTCGAGCGGATCGGCCGGCCATACGACCAGGTCCGCGACGTTGCCAGGTTCAATCGCACAACACGTATCACTACCGCCGAATAGATCGGCAGGCGTCACCGTAATCGCGCGCAGTGCGACGTCCCACGGCAATCCATTGGCCACCGCATTGCCGGCGAGCTGGGTCAAATTCCGTGGGTTATGCGTGTCGGCATGCGAAAATGCGATGGTTACGCCGGCGACATGCAGCCGCCTGGCGTTATCAAAGGTTGAGTTGAGTGTCTCAAATTGGTTGGGAAGGTTCTGAATGGGATTGAGTACGACTGTCACCCCAGCCTCAGCCAGGCGATCAGCCACCATCCAAGCTTCAGCGCCGCCATAAAGAATCAGATCGATGGCGTACTCGTTGGCAAGATCAAGTACGCGCTCGATATCGGCCGCGCGGTTTACCACAACCACCAAGGGCATCCGCCCACGAATAACGCCCTGCAGTGCCTCTAGATCCACTTTGCCCAGACTGAGCTCACGTGTCGAGCCCGTGTCGTATCCCTCTTTGTCGTCGCGATAATCCTCGGCATCGCTTAGGGCCGCTTCAAGTGATAACAGTGCATGGCCACGTGCCCCGCCGGCCATAGCGGCGCCCTGTTCACCAAGGTAGGCCACCACGGCGGCATTGTCGTTGACGATGTAATCACGCGTGGCGCCAAAGTGCACAACCGACCCGGTCCCGGCAAGCACGTGTCCTTCGCTGTTTGGGTTGGGCAATAAAAAACCACGCGTTACCCCTTCGATTCGATTCACGACCAGGGTGGGTGAGCGCGGATTAAATCCATCAACCACTTTGAACGCGGGCCCTGAGGTACTGCTCGCCTCCACGTCGACAGTCGAATCAACCGCACCGACTTCGCGAACGCCCAGCGCACTCACCGTGTCGAAAACACCCGGCGTAACAATTTTGTCGCTGCCCTCGATAATCCGTGCATTTGCCGGTATGTCCACATCCAATCCGACGGCAACCACTTCACCGTCATCGATAAGCACCGTCGCGTTGTCGAGCGTCCCGCTGCGACCCATGGTGTGCACCGTTGCGTCGGTGATGGCCACGATTTCGGCAGCCGCCGACGCGCACCCTATCAACATGATTAAGCCCATTCCGACTAGAGAGCGTTTCATTATTGTGTGCCTCCATTTTCTGTACGATGGCCGAGTACATAATCTGAGACCGGCTGATGAGCGGGATTGAAGCGGTCGTACATGAGTGCCCCGTCGACATACACTTTTTCCGCTTGCGTATAAACGCTGAATGGATTGCCACTCCAAATGACCACATCCGCCATCTTGCCTTGCTCCAACGTGCCGGTGACGCTCACAATGCCGAGCGATTTCGCCGGATTGCGTGTGAGCCAAGCAATCGCATCCGCTTCAGTGAAATTGATGCCAACACGCTGGCCAGCGGCGAGTGCCTTGGCGGCTTCTTGATTGAGTCGTTGAATGCCCACCGACGAGTCCGAATGCACGATGGCACAGCCACCGGCGTTCGCCACCATTGGCACGTTCTCACGCACGTCATCAAACGCTTCCATTTTGAATCCGCCCCAATCGGCCCACATCGCCGAGCAAGCGTCGGCTTGCGCGAGCAAGTCGGCAATTTTGTATGCCTCTACCGCATGGTGGAACGCTGCCACGGAGTAATCAAATTCCTCAGCAAGATCGAGCATTACCGCCATTTCATCGGCGCGATAACAATGAATATGAACAAGAATGTCGCCGTTGAGCACGCCCGCCAAAGTTTCTAACTTGAGATCACGATCGGGCGGCTCACCACCGCCATCCGCTGCCGCGTTGAGCTTTTTTTGATACTTCTTCGCGTCGATCCAAGCAGCGCGATAACCCGCGACATTCCCCATCCGTGTACCCGGTGCGCGACCTTTGTTCTCTCCATACACGCGTTTGGGGTTTTCGCCGCAGGCCATTTTTAATCCGTATGGGGCGTTCGGAAATTTCATCCCCTGCACCGTGCGAGAGGGGACGTTTTTCAGTGTCACGCTTCGACCGCCAATCAGATTGGCAGAGCCTGGCAAAATCTGCAGCGTGGTTACACCGCCGGCCAATGCCGCGGCAAATCCCGGATCTTGTGGCCAAACGGAGTGTTCGGCCCACACTTCGGCCGTCACCGGCGCCGTCATTTCGTTGCCGTCGGAGTGCGCGCGCACGCCCGGCGATGGATAGACACCCAGATGCGAGTGATTGTCGATGATGCCTGGCGTCACCCACTTTCCAGATGCGTCGATTTCAATCGTGTCACGCGGCGCACGAATTTTGGGCGCAACCGCAGCGATCACACCGTCCTGCAGGAGGAGGCTGCCGTTTTCGAGCTCTTCACCATTGCCGATGAGTATGCGTGCATTGGTGATCAGTACAGGCTTGGAAGGCAGTGGTTGATAGGTCGACGCAAACGGAACATCGGCGGCAGCCGTGTCCTGCTTGTCATCGCTGCACGCGGCGGTGAGCGCCAGTAGGATCAACACACTCGAAAAACGAAACGCGGTCATGGATCACTCCAAACAACTGTCATCGACGCGGTCATGCTAACACGCTCGTATACCGGGTCGAAGAATCGGGTGGTGATGCACGTGATGAGGGTGACCGACGTAACAGTAAACATACGAACCGCTGAACGCACGCATAACACGAGTCGCACTCAACGTCGGTCGAGACAGATTGTTGATCGATCGCGCGCGCGATATCGCCCCCGAGCACGGCTCAACGAAAAAAAGTGTCCGCGCCGGTGGGCAGAACCGGTCGCGGACACACCTTGCTCTTGGTAACGGGAGGGGCCCGGCTTACCAACAAGAGCAAACAGGGAGAGCGTTTAGAGTGCCTCGAGTCGGAAACTGACCTTGCCGCTACCGGTATCGATTTCGCCGCTGCCCGAACCGGCGCCGATGGTGCCTCGGAACGAGCTGCGTGACTTCTTCACATCGGTCATATCCGGAAAGTCCACGTCGATTCCAGGGCGTGCCGATACGTTGAGTTTCATATTGGGCACCGTACTGGACACCAGCGATACGCTGCCGCTGCCGGTGTCGACGCGCAGCCGATCAACGTTCGCAAAGTTACCGCGCACCGACACACTGCCGGAACCCGTGTCCAGCTCAAGCTCATCGCCACCTCGCCAGTCCTCGACATCGATCGAACCTGAACCGGTATCCACGCTGAGCGAGCCGCCCACGTCATTGAGCGTGACCCGACCTGAGCCGGTGTCAACAAACACCTCGCCTTGAACATTACGCGCCTGCACCGACCCCGAACCGGTGTCTGCGCGCAGCTCACCGCCCACATTGTCAGCCGTAATCGAGCCAGACCCGGTATCCGCCAAGACGTTGCCCGACACGTCGCTGATTTTGACGCGTCCCGAGCCAGAATCCGCTACCAGGTCCCCTCGATGCTGGACACCAGTGATCGACCCCGAACCCGTGTCGAGTTTGATGGTGCCTGCAGTATTGCTCGCCGACACAGGACCCGATTTGTTTTTTAAATGAAACTCACCGTCAATACCTTCGGCGGTAATCTGTCCCATTCCATTGTTGACGATAAAATTCACGCCAACGGGGAGCTTAATGTCGTAGTCCACATGAAGCTCAATACCATCCCGTACCCGGCGACCATGGCCTACCACCACCTTTTCGCCGTTGTAACGAAACGAGGTCCGCGAGCTGCCGCGGCCGTCTCGGTCGTAGAGATAGGTATCGTACTCATCCGTAGGATACAGTGTGCGTAACACCAGGCGACCGTTCTTGGTTTCATCTTCAAAGCTCACGAGCGCCAGATTGTCCCGTGCGTCGCGGCCACCCGCCACAACGGTAGCGGTAACCTCCACTTCGTCGCCGCGCGCAGCGGACAGCGTGATTTCACCGGCCAGATTACCGAGAAATACGGTACGGCCGTTAACCTCATAGCTGAAGGCCTCAACGCGCGTTTCGCTGTCGCGATTAACGTCAGCGTTGGCAGAACCGAAGATCAGCACAGCCACCGCGGCGGCCATGAGAACCCAGGCATACAGTTGTCGAGCGGTGCGTGTGCGTGTGTAACTAGTCATGATGTTCTTCCCTAATAAAGTGTATTGCCAAGTACCCAGACACTGTCTGGCAGTTCTGGTCTATCCAAGTTCGACGTTGTGTCTGCGCCACCAGATTGACGCGTAAATGAGGGCCGCAGCAACCGCGATGCCCACATAAAACTGCGGTTGACTCAACAGCTGGCTGTAGTTCAAAAAGCCCAGCGCACCAAAATCAACAGATGCTTCGCCAGTACCGAAATCAGTCGAGTCTATGTTCAAATGCGGCGCCGAATTTTCTGCAGCGGCAAAGAAACCGATGAAGTAGTTACCCACGGTCTCCATAAAGAAACTGCGACTGTACGCGAGGCGCTCAGCGAGAATAATGGCCAGCGGCACAAGCGTCGCGACGAGAAACGGTGCTTTACGGGTGAACGCCGAACAAAAGAGTAACCAGGCGTATACGGGCAGAAACCAAATCTGCTGACTCATGGTATAGATAAGCCATTTGAGCGCCGAGCTGAGCAAAAACACTGGGCTCCAAAAACCCGCCACGGGATATCCATCACGAAACCCGAACGAAAGGCTCAGTAACAGCACGATAGCAATATACGTGATCACCGCCGCGATCAGCGCAATGACAGGCAATACGACAATGCCCGTGAAGAGCTTCGAGCCAACGGTTTGGGCGTCAGAAATCGGCAGCGACTTCCAAAACAGCACGCTGCGATCACGGCGTTCGGAGTACAAACAATCCAGCAAGTAAAAAATGGAAACAATACCCGCAGCCACACCAAATATGGCGACCATCACTGCCAATATGACTTCGCGGATCATCGGTACGAGCGTGTCGCTGAAGCCGTGTTGAATCGAAAACGACGGTCCGGCGATCTGCAGCGATGAACCCTTGATAACCGCCACCAGATTGGCGATTAGAATGATACTCATCACGACCAGAGGCACAATCCAGAACGAGCGGTGTTCCCAGAGCTCGCGGCGAACCAGCCATTGAGAAGTTTTAATACTTGACGTGGAGTTCATGAGCTAACCATCTCCATCTTGGCGACAAAAATGTCGGAAATACCGGGCGTATGGATTTCACCATACGGCTCAAGATCGGCGCGGCTGACATCTTCAAACAAGAACAACTGCTTACCAAATACACTTCGTTCATGAATGGGATTCATGCGGCGCACCGTATCGGCGTGCTCAGGCTTCACCAGCACCTCCGTAAAGGCGTCAGCCAATTCTTCGACGCTGCTATCTAACACAATTCGACCATTGCGAATAAAGAGTACATCGGTGAGGATATTCTCAATCTCTTCAATCTGGTGCGTGGTCACAACAATGGTCTTATTGTCGTCAAAATAGTCATTGAGCAGTGACTCGTAGAATTTTTTGCGATACAGGATATCGAGACCGAGTGTCGGCTCATCGAGCACCAACAGTTCCGCGTCGATCGCCATCACCAACGCGAGGTGCAGCTGAGCGACCATCCCTTTCGACAGTGCTTTGACTTTGTGTGATGGCACAATGTTGGTGCGACTCAAAAACGCTTCGGCCTTAGCGCGATTAAACTTTGGATGCACGTTCTGCATAAAATCAACCGCTTGGTTAACTCGCAACCAGCGCGGTAGCACCGCGATATCCGCAACGAAACACACGCTTTCCATCAGGCGTGATCGATCGGTGCGTGGATCGATACCCAAGATCGACAAATCACCATCAAAATTCGTCAGGCCCAGCATCGCCCGCAAAGCAGTGGTTTTACCCGCACCATTTGGTCCGACCAGACCCACAATGCGGCCGCGTTCAACGGTAAAGGATGTGTTGTCGAGCGCGCGGGTTGAACCGTACGCTTTAATCAATCCACGCGCTGTAATCATGTCGCTCATTCGCTGGCATCCTTCGTTGTCGCCGTCGCCAATAATTCTTTTGGCGTCAGGCCGAGTCGTTCCACTTTGGCCTGAATGTCCGGCCACTCTTCCGCGAGAAATCGCTCTCGCTCGTTGTGCATGAGTTGTTCGCTAGCGCCCGTTTTGACAAACATTCCGCGTCCTCTTTTTTTCTCGACCAGGTTTTCATCCACTAATTCCTGATACGCCTTTAGCACCGTCAGTGGATTGAGTTTGTATTCGGCGGCAACGTTGCGAACCGATGGCAACGAATCCCCATCGGTCACAATGCCTTCGAGAACCATCGCGATGACGCGTTCCTTAAGCTGCCGATAAATAGGCTGATTGTCGTTCCAATTTGGATCCATAAGTGCGTATCTCTGTAGTCGTGCGGCCCACCGGTATCGGTTGGCTTTGTGTCGTGGTGTTGTAGTGTACTATAACACCAAGTCTCGAGATTGCCAACTTTTCTGTAATTGACTGAAATACATGGCTTATTTGAACTCACGCACGGATTCCAGGTGTGGTAGCAGACGAAAAACCACCCGAATTCCCCGGGCGAACCAAACACCAGAACCCCGTGAGTAGGTGTCGCCACACCCTGGCTAATCCGACCCTCAAACCACCTTTATCACGCGCCTCGACTGGGTAACGGGCGACAGTCGGTCCAAGGGGGGGGGTCGAACTGTGGCGCGCAGCGCCGACGATCTGGTCGATGCCCGGCGCACCCGCACCGCCGCCAGGCGCTTCGGCGTCATCGACAGCGTTCGCGACATTAACCCCATTCGCTTCAACCGGTCGTTTATAGGGTTACTCGCAGCAAAAATACTTAGGAGAGACCGATGACCTACCGCTTCCACCCGTTACCCGTCATGCTATGTGCCGCCGCCGTAGCGCTCCCCGGTTGCAGCACCGATCGCGTCAACACGACCGCAAAACCGTCACCCCCCTCGGTCGAACGAAACGACGCGTTTGAGGAGGTGATTGTCACCGGCTCACGAGTGCCTGACGCCTCGCCCGTGCCACAGCCCCAACCGGTCGTGGCGAACCAGGCAGAGGCCAAGCAATACAGGCAAGAACGCGATGGTGCATTGAATGCGATCGCGCCCGCCGTTTCGGTCCGCGACATGTCGGTTCACGCACCGCCTTATCTCTCTGTGCAGAACCGGGAAAACTATGCGGTGATCGAACGAAATTCCGTAACGCTCACGCGCGACAACCCGGTGTCCACGTTCAGCGTCGACGTTGATACCGGCGCGTATGCCAATGTGCGACGCTTTTTGAATAATGACCAACTCCCGCCTCAGGACGCGGTGCGCGTGGAAGAGCTCATCAACTATTTTGATTACGACTATCCGACGCCCGACTCCTCTGATGTGCCGTTCAGCGTGAATACCGAACTATCGCGCGCGCCATGGAGTGATAACTGGCTGCTCCAGATTGGCCTCAAAGGCTATGAAGTCCCAGCCGCCGACCGCCCTGCGGCCAATCTTGTCTTTTTGCTGGACGTGTCTGGCTCGATGAACAGTGCTAACAAACTGCCCCTACTTAAAAAATCGTTCCGTCTGTTGACGCAACAACTGAACGAGCGCGATCGCATCTCAATTGTTGTGTACGCCGGCGCGTCGGGTGTGGTGCTAGAACCCACTGCCGGGGACAATCAACGCGCCATCTCGCGCGCACTGCGTCAACTGCAGGCCGGCGGTTCGACCAATGGCGCAGCCGGCATCCGCCTGGCGTATCAGCTCGCAGAAGAAGCGTTTATTGAGGACGGCATCAACCGCATTGTGCTGGCCACCGACGGTGACTTTAATGTGGGGACGGTCGATTTTGAGGCGCTCAAAGACCTAGCCGAACGCAAACGTCAAAGCGGCGTGTCGCTCACGACACTGGGCTTTGGTTCGGGTAACTACAACGATCATCTCATGGAACAATTGGCCGATGCCGGCAACGGCAACTACGCGTATATCGACTCGCAAAAAGAAGCGCGCAAGGTACTGGTCAACGAAATCACCTCAACGCTCCACACCATCGCCAAGGATGTCAAAATTCAGATCGAGTTCAATCCCGCCGTGGTCGCTGAATACCGCTTGATCGGATACGAGAATCGGGCACTGAATCGAGAAGACTTCATCAACGACCGCGTCGACGCGGGGGAGATCGGCGCCGGCCATACCGTGACCGCACTCTACGAACTGGTGCCGGTTTCCAGCAGTTCTCGCAGCGTGCATCCGCTTCGCTATCAGGCAGAAAAACGCACACAAACCGGCGACCTCAGCGCGCAATCGGAAATCGGCTTTATCCGACTGCGCTACAAACAACCGCACGGGGACATCAGCACAGAGATCGGCACGCCGGTACGCCTGTCCACTTTGCAAAGTCTTGAGGACAGCACCGACAACCTACGCTTCAGTGCCGCCGTGGCGGCATTTGGTCAACTGCTCTGTGGTGATGTGCACACGGGTCGCTATGGCTTTGACGATGTCGAACAACTGGCCCGTGGCGCGATAGACCGCGATCCTCATGGCTATCGTCACGAGTTCGTTGATCTGGTCAATACCGCGGACATGCTATTTGACGAACAAGGTGCCCAACAAATTGCGGTCACCGATTAATCACCTACCGCCAGCGCCAAGGACGGCGCGAGCGGTGGTCGGCCCCAAGCCCCGTAGCGGGCCGACCCCATGACGTCGGCTTTAATACGTCGACAACGGTATCCTTCTGGTGCCGGCTTGCTTAAAGTACTGGCCATGGATGGGCAGCGCTCCGACCAAGAACTGATGATGGCCTATGGCCGCGGCGACACCGACGCGTTTGGTGAACTGTACGCCCGACATAAAGGGCCGCTGTATCGCTACTTCAAACGCCAGTGCCGCGTGGTGGAGATGGCGGACGAACTGTTTCAAGACACCTGGGCACGCGTTATTCAGGCGCGCGAGCGCTATCAACCTACCGCTAAATTTACTACCTGGCTCTATCGCATCGCCCACAACCTGTTGATCGATCAAGGTCGCAAACATCAGCGGTTGCCGCATCTGGTGGTCGTCGGCGATGAGGTCGATCCGGCCTCGACCGATCCCACTCAAGAGTCTTTGGCCGATGCGGCTGCGCTTCAACAACGGCTACTCAGCGCGATCGCCGCTTTGCCGGACGAACAGCGTGAAGCGTTCTTGTTAAAGGAGGAAGGCGGTTTATCGCTGAGCGACATCGGTGATGTGCTCGGCATTGGTCGAGAGACCGTCAAAAGCCGCTTGCGGTACGCCACTCAAAAACTTCGATCCGCTCTTGCCGATGATCAGCAGGCTCACCTATGACTGATACAACACCCAACGAAACCGAGCTCTCACACCTCTACAAGGCAACGCGCACCGAGATGCCTCCGGCGTCGCTCGATGCGGCAATATTGGCGCAGGCCAAGGAAGCCAACGAACCCACACCCCGCCGCCCGGCCTGGTTGGTGCCGGTTGGACTCGCTGCCACGGTTCTACTCGGCGTCAATGTCGCGACCACACTCAACGACCACTCAGCCGAGACTGACGTGTATTCAACGGTCAGCCAACCGGCGCCACGCACCGACTCGAACGCCGGCGGCGGCCTTACTCAACCGATTGACGCCGGTCGTGTGGAACGTCAAGAGGTCACCGCCGATACGGCTGCCTCCAAGCCTAGTCAAGCGGCGGAGCAACCCACGGTTGACGCGGCGCGAGCGCCCAAAACCACCCCTCTTGAGCTCGAAGCCTCCGGCTCGCCATTGGCGTCCGAGGCCCGGTCAGTGCGCGCGCCGGTGCCGCAGCCACCAACGGAGGTCGTCCGTTCAGGAAAAGAGGATCGCTTTACGGTCGGATCCAATGAAACGATGGAGGTGGATGAAGACAACACCCGTGCGCCAGCGGCTGACAGCGAGTCGGCGTTCGCAAGCACCTCACCCAATGACGCACCCGTCGTTGAGTCGGAATCAACATCCGATGAGCAGGTCGTCAGCATGGCAACGCCGCCAGGTTCCGCAGCACCGTCTGACTCGGTCGAATCAGATGATCCGTTGCTTGCCGATGAACGCTCCAGCGATCACATAGAGTTCGAGGAAATTCTGGTCACAGGGTCTCGCGTACCCGACGAACGAGAACATCGCTTTGAACGCCCCACCGCAAAAGGGCAGGCACTGAAAAATGCGCGCCAGCGATCGCTCACCGAGGCCGAGCAATCATCCATGGCGGCGTCCGCTGTTCGTCAACCGGCCCCACCAGTGTACGTGTGTGATCTCGACGCGCTTGGCATTGATGCCGAGGTCATCGAACGCGCCAAGGTGGCAGCGCGACTGGCCACACCCAAACGCGATGCGATGACATGGCTTCAATATATTCGTCAACTCGGAGAAGACGGTGAGTACACAGATGCCTGTGCACAGCTCGCCGCCTACCGCGCACTGTTTCCAGACCTTGTAATTATCATGCCGCTACCGGTGACGCTCGACACACCGGCCGAAACGCCCTAATTGATGGGGCAGCGTCAACTTGAAATCACTCGAAAATCCGCTAAATGAGTCGCTAAAAAAGCGGCGCTTCCGGGCATCGACAGTGTTAGAATCAGCGCCCTCAACGCCATTCTCAGGGAGCTCGCTATGAACAAGCCCGTCGTGGTCGCCATTACTGGCGCTGCCGGTCAAATTGGTTATCAACTCGCGTTTCGCATCGGCTCGGGTCAACTCTTGGGTCCAGACCAGCCTGTGATTCTGCACTTACTTGAAATCCCTCCCGCTATGGATGCGCTCAATGGTGTCGTCATGGAGCTCAATGACTGTGCCTTCCCGACGCTCGCCGGTATCGTCGCCACCGATGATCCCAATGTGGGTTTCAAAGACGCCGATTACGCGCTGCTTGTCGGCGCCCGCCCGCGCGGCCCCGGCATGGAGCGTAAAGACCTTCTCGAGGCTAACGCGAAGATTTTTTCGGTTCAGGGCAAAGCCATTAAAGACCACGCGAGTCGTGATATCAAAGTACTCGTGGTGGGCAACCCGGCGAATACAAACGCACTCATCACCCAACAGAACGCGCCCGACATCGACCCCGCTAATTTCACAGCGATGACACGGCTCGATCACAATCGCGCACTGAGCCAACTGGCTGAAAAAACGGGCAAGCACGTCAACGACATCAAGCAGAGGACGATTTGGGGCAACCACTCCGCGACCCAATATCCCGACATAAACCACTGCTCGGTTGATGGTGCCGCCGCCCCATCGTTGGTCGATGATAGCTGGACCCGCGACGATTTTATTCCCACCGTTCAAAAACGTGGCGCCGCAATCATCAAAGCGCGTGGCGCTTCCTCGGCGGCGTCCGCCGCGTCCGCGGCCATCGATCACATTCGAGACTGGGCGCTGGGCACCGCCGATGGTGATTGGGTCAGCATGGCCATCCCATCCGATGGCAGTTATGGGATTGCTGAAGGCGTCATTTACTCGTTTCCGGTCACCTGCGAAAACGGTCACTATCGTATCGTTCAGGGCTTATCGATCGACGACTTCAGCCGACAGCGCATGGATGAGACACGCGCTGAGCTACAAGAAGAGCGTGACGGCGTGGCGCACTTGCTGTAGCGCCTGCCGATCGATGGTTCTGTCCTAATAGCCTTACGCTAAGCGGGTTCAGCGCCTCGCAAAGCGGCGCAACGCCATGCGGGGCTCAAGGCCGCCCTATCCGTAAACCCCGAAAGCCACTCGCTCGAGTGGCTTTTTTGGGCCCATTGAGCGCAGAACTTGAGCCAAATTTACGCTTTTTTTCAAACTTATCTTTCTGTTTTAATTGAATATTCTCGCTATTGAGATTATTGTCAATTGCGGCATCGCATCATCTCGAGCTATAGTCGCTCCAGAATCAAAGGTATTGAAAGGAAAACGGTCATGTCGACGCTTTTTTGGCTTCTCACGTTTATCGGTGGTGCTCTGGCCTTGGGCTTTACTCGCGCATCGCTCAAGCACACCACCTTCGCAGCAGCTGGGTTTTATTTGGCCTATCTGGTCTTTGGCGATGGCGGTTTCCTTTGGTACACACTGTTGCTCATTCCATTGGCCGGCTTGGTGGCACTCAACATGGCCGACTGGCGCCGGAATACGCTGAGCAAACCGGCGCTCGCGCTGATGCGCAAAGCCTTGCCCGAAATGTCCGATACGGAACGTGCGGCACTGGATGCGGGCACAGTGGGCTGGGACGGCGATCTCTTCTCAGGTAATCCAGATTGGAAAGAACTACTCGGTGCACCCAAGCCCACGCTCACTGAAGAAGAGCAAGCGTTTCTCGACGGACCGGTTGAAGAACTGTGCGCGATGATCGACGAGTGGCAAATCACGCACGAGCTCGCCGACCTCCCCGAAGACATCTGGACCTACCTGAAAGAACAGAAATTCTTCGCCATGATTATTCCCAAAGCCTACAACGGCCTCGAATTCTCGGCGCTGGCCCATTCGGCTGTCATCGCCAAATTATCCAGCCGCAGCGCGACCGTCGCCTCAACCGTTGCCGTACCCAACTCGTTAGGCCCGGGTGAGCTGCTCATGCACTACGGGACAGAAGAGCAGAAAAACTACTACCTGCCGCGACTGGCTGTCGGCGAAGAGATTCCGTGTTTTGGTCTGACCAGTCCACGTGCCGGTTCCGATGCCACGTCGATTTCCGACACGGGCATCGTGTGTAAAGGAACGTTTGACGGTGAGGAAGTGCTCGGACTTCGGCTGAACTGGAACAAGCGTTACATCACGCTCGCCCCGGTGGCCACCGTGATCGGGTTAGCTTTTCGCATGTACGATCCGGACAGTCTGCTCGGGGAGACCGAAGACCTCGGTATAACCTGCGCGCTGATTCCGTCTCACCTGCCCGGTGTTACCTCGGGTCGGCGACACTTCCCACTCAACGTGCCGTTCCAAAATGGACCGACACAAGGCGACAACGTGTTCATTCCACTGAGCTACATTATCGGTGGCGCCGACATGGCCGGTGAAGGCTGGCGCATGCTGGTTGAATGCCTCACTGTTGGTCGGTCGATCTCGCTCCCCTCGACCGCCGCCGGCGGTGGCAAGGCGGCCTTAGCATCGAGCGGTGCCTACGGCCGGATTCGCCGACAATTCAACTTGCCCGTCGGCAAGTTCGAGGGCATTCAAGAACTCATCGCGCGGATAGCTGGACTCACATACGCGATGGACGGAGCCGTCAAGTACACCTGTGGTGAAATCGATCGAGGTCAGAAACCGGGCGTGCCATCCGCCATTCTCAAATACCACTGCACCGAGTTTGCGCGTGACATCGCCAACGACGCCATGGACATTCACGGCGGCAAGGGCATCTGCCTAGGGCCTAACAACTATTTGGGCCGAGGCTATCAGGCCGTGCCGATTAGCATTACCGTTGAAGGCGCTAACGTCATGACTCGCTCTCTGATCATTTTTGGTCAGGGCGCCATTCGCTGCCATCCTTACATGCTCAATCTAATTGAGGCATGCAATGACGAGAGTTCACAGGCGCTCGAGAATTTCGACCGCAATTTGTTTGGCATGATCGGCAATGCTTGCGCCAACGCGTCTCGCTCGTTCTTGCTGGCGCTGAGCTCATCCCGACTCACACCTGTACCGGTAGATGGGCCAACCAAAAAGTACTATCAGCAAATTAACCGCTACAGCTCAGCGTATGCGCTTGCCGCCGATGTAGCGATGATGAGCCTGCAGGGCGGGCTCAAAAAACGCGAGATGCTGTCAGGTCGACTCGGCGACATTCTGAGCTGCCTGTACTTCGCCTCCTGCGTACTGAAGAAATTTGAAGACGAAGGTCGCCCGAGCGACGACTTACCGGTGGTCGACTGGGCAGTTCGACATTTCATGTACACCGCACAAGAGCAGCTCCACGGCGTCATTCGCAATTTACCCAATCGCGCATTGGCCCTCGTACTGCGCATGCTTGTATTCCCTCGTGGTCGGATGTATTCGGCACCGTCGGATGAACTCGATCGCAAGGTGGCCGAACTCATGATTCGCGCGTCCGATACACGCGAACGACTGGTCTCCGGCATTTTCCTCACGCCCACACACAACAACATCCCGGGTCGCATCGATCAGCTGATGCGTCGCGCAGACGCGTTCGAAGCACTCGAGAAAACACTGCGCAGTGCGATCAAAGAAGGGAGAATCCGGGATGGTGCACCACCTGCGATCGTCGAAGCCGCGGTTGAAGCAGGCGTATTTAGTGCCGATGAAGCGCGAGAGTATTTGGCCTTCGACGAGGAAGTTCAGGCACTCTCGGCAGTCGATGACTTCACGACCGAAGAGCTTATGGCCGGGTCAGCCGCATCGCGTGATACAACACTGCATACTGCCGCCTGACCACTCGCCATGCGGTACGACGCGACCGCATAAAGCCCAAAAGGCCGAGCCGCTTTTCCGGTTCGGCTTTTTTTATGAGTGCCCATTACTCAGAACAGACACCCGCATTAACGTCGTGCTTAATACCATGATTATTGCCGCGATTTCCGCACGGGTTACACTGTGGGTTCACTGGGCAATGAGGAACACTCATGACGCATTCAGCGCGCTCTGCTCAACCGACGGTATTAGTCACCGGCAGCAGTCGTGGTATCGGCGCAGCGACCGTTCGGCTACTGGCCGAGGAAGGTTACCGTGTTTGCATTAACTATCGACGCAGCCAAGAGGCGGCCCAGGCGTTGAGCGAGTCTCTCGCGCATACCCGACCTCTGGCCGTGCAAGCGGATGTCTCGAAGGAGCGGGAAGTGGTGCGCTTGTTTGACGCGATCGACCAGGAATTCGGCCGTTTGGATGCACTCGTGAATAACGTCGCAGTGCTATCGAATCAGGCGCGCGTCTTCGATCTCGATGAACAACGCATCAACCGAGTATTGCGCCATAACGTCACCAGTGCTTTTTTATGCAGTCGCGAGGCGATCAAACGCATGTCGACGCAGCAAGGCGGCCAAGGCGGTGCGATCGTCAATGTTTCGTCGGTAGCCGCACTCACCGGGTCACCGGATGAATACGTTGACTATGCGGCCTCAAAAGGGGCGATGGATGCGCTGACGCGCGGACTGGCCAAAGAAGTCGCCGCCGAAGGGGTGCGCGTGAACAGTGTGCGACCGGGCTTTATCTATACCGACATGCACGCTGACGGTGGCGATCCTAACCGAGTCGACCGACTCGCGGCTCACATCCCGATGGCGCGTGGAGGCGAAGCGCTAGAGGTCGCACAAGCGATTCGCTGGTTGCTCTCCAGCGATGCTTCGTATGTGACCGGCTCGTTTATCAATGCAGCCGGCGGAGCGCCTTAATCGTGTGGTGGGTCGCGGTGTGCTGTCTGACCCTGAACACGCGTAGCCGGCGTCGATCACTCCGTGCTTGATGCATCGCCTTGATCGCGAAGAAACCGGCCGATTCGTGACGCGGCGAGCGGCTTGCCCAGCACGTAGCCCTGCATGAATTCAACGCCGAGTTCTTTGAGCTGCGCCATATGAGCCGGTTTTTCGACCCCTTCAGCAACGATTTGTTTGTTGAGATTTTGCGCGAGTGTCACCATCGCCTCGAGCAGCTTTCGATTGCGTTGACTACCTTAGAGATCCAGCCTGATGACAGCAATCAAGTGCGGCAAATAGATTGCCAACACAATCGACTGCGCTATCTCAATCA
>JBCCHD010000026.1 GCA_039028935.1 Pseudomonadota bacterium
GCAGCACGTGTGCCTCGATCGGGTTCCGAGAAAGATCAGAAGTTGGAGCGCGTATCCGCCGAGGTGTGAAGACCTTGCACTCGTTAGTTCTGCTCCTTTGCTGTCAATCCCATGTGGTCGGCGACCGTGAGGTAGACAATGGAACAGTCGCGCTGCGTGCGCAAAATGGGGACGACTTAGGGTCGCAACCCATTGAAAACGTAGTGGAACTATTCGCCGATCTGGTTGCCAAACGCAGCCGTGTATAGCCATTTGGGAGTAAGAATATAGCTTCGATGAATTCAAAACGTACCCGGCGTAATCAGGATATTACGGCGCCGGAACTGCGTGTGATAGACGCCGAAGGCGAACAGCAGGGCATTATGAGCCGTGCCGACGCCCTCGATTTTGCCTCTAACCTAGGACTGGATCTGGTCGAGGTCTCGCCTAACGCCGAGCCCCCCGTCTGCCGTGTCATGGACTATGGGAAATACTTGTTTGAGGAGAACAAGAAAGCCCATCAGGCCAAGAAAAAGCAGAAGCAGATTCAGGTTAAGGAAATCAAGTTTCGCCCTGGTACAGAAGAGGGTGACTATCAGGTCAAACTGAAGAAGTTGCTGAAGTTTTTAGAAGGCGGTGACAAAGCCAAAGTGACGCTGCGGTTTCGCGGACGTGAAATGGCCCACCGCGACGTCGGTGCCGCGATGCTCAAA
This sequence comes from Pseudomonadota bacterium, assembly GCA_039028935.1. NCBI lineage: Bacteria > Pseudomonadati > Pseudomonadota > Pseudomonadota bacterium. The sequence continues at coordinate 693 of JBCCHD010000026.1, forward strand.
CGCGTCGAGGCCGACCTAGAAGAGATTGCACAGGTGGAGCAACACCCGAAAATGGAAGGCCGACAGATGGTCATGGTGTTTGCACCGCGTAAGCATTAATCGCCAGCGAGAGTTGGCACGCACGACCTAAAACAGAAAAGCAGTGAATGGGGCAGCCCATCACTCACCTGATCACCCCGCTGTGGTGGAGACAGGTCAAAACGGAGTAAGTCATGTCTAAGATGAAGACCAATCGGGGCGCGGCCAAGCGCTTCAAACGCACGGGTAAGGGCGGCTTCAAACGCAAGCAGTCCCACCTTCGCCATATCCTCACCAAGAAAAGCAGCAAGCGTAAGCGCCACCTGCGATCCGTCGAGCAAGTTGCCGAATGCGATCTCAAGTCCGTTCGTCGTATGTTGCCGTTTGTTTAAAGGAGAGTTGAGATGGCACGAGTAAAACGCGGCGTCATTGCACGAGCACGCCACAAGAAAGTTATTAATAAAGCGAAGGGGTATTACGGTGCCCGTCGCAACGTCTATCGAGTCGCCAAGCAGGCCGTCATTAAAGCCGGTCAATACGCGTATCGCGATCGTCGTAACCGCAAGCGTGAATTCCGCGCGCTGTGGATCACTCGCATCAATGCGGCGGCCCGCATGCACGGGTTGTCCTACAGCCGTTTGATCGACGGACTCAAAAAGTCGTCGGTGGAGATCGACCGCAAAGTACTGGCGGATATCGCTGTGTTTGATCCAGAAGGTTTTGGTGCTATCGCCGAACAAGCCAAGGCTGGACTTTCGCAGTAAATCCCGGGTGCTTGCGCCCACCGAACGTTTTTACGAGAAGGGAAAGGCCTCGGTCTTTCCCTTTTTTTGTCTTAAGGAAATATCGTGCAAGAACTAGATCAGATTGTTGCCGACATTTGCGCCCGCATTGACGCGGCCGACGATCTTGCCACGCTCGATCAAGTACGGGTCGATGCGCTGGGCAAGAAAGGGCAGCTTACTGCGTTGTTGAAAACCTTAGGCGGGTTGCCGCCCGAGGCTCGTCGCGAAGCCGGGCAACGTATCAATGTGGCGAAAACCGCCACGCAAGAGCGGATTCTCGCGCGTAAGGGGCAGCTGCAACGCGCGGCGCTCGATGCTCAAATTGAAGCGGAGCGAATCGACGTTACCCAGCCTGGTGTCGGGCAGCATCGTGGTGGGTTACATCCTGTAACACGCACACGTCGACGCATCGAGTCACTCTTTCAAAGTATGGGCTTTGCCGTTGAATCGGGCCCTGAAATCGAAGACGATTTTCATAACTTTGAAGCGCTCAATATTCCGGGACACCATCCAGCGCGTGCCATGCATGACACCTTCTATTTTGACAGCGGGTTGCTTTTGCGCACGCATACGTCACCGGTTCAAATCCGCGCGATGGAAGAGGGCGGGCTTCCGCTTAAGCTCATTGCGCCAGGCCGGGTCTATCGTTGTGATTCCGATGTGACGCATACGCCGATGTTTCACCAAGTCGAAGGGCTCATGGTCGATAAAGGCGTGAGTTTTGCCAACCTAAAGTCTGTGCTGCACGAGTTTTTACGACACTTTTTCGAGCGTGACTTGGCGGTGCGGTTTCGGCCCTCCTATTTTCCGTTTACCGAGCCGTCGGCGGAAGTCGATATGGAATGCGTGATGTGCGGCGGCAAGGGCTGCCGTGTTTGCTCGCACACGGGCTGGTTGGAAGTGCTTGGATGCGGCATGGTGCACCCGAACGTGTTTAAGCATATGAAGATCGACTACACCGTGTATTCGGGGTATGCGTTTGGCATGGGCGTGGAGCGACTCGCCATGCTGCGTTATCGGGTTAATGATCTAAGATTGTTTTTTGAAAACGATCTGGATTTTCTCAAACAGTTTGGCTAACCGACAGGAAACGAACAATGTTAATCAGTGAATCCTGGTTGCGTGAACTGGTCAATCCCGAGTTGTCGACAAAAGCGCTGGCTCATCAGATCACCATGGCTGGGCTCGAAGTCGACGGTATCGAACTGGCCGCACCGGAGTTTAAAGGCGTGGTGATCGGCAAGGTGCTGGACACCGAGCAACATCCTGATGCCGAAAAACTTCGCGTCTGCACCGTCGACATCGGTGCCAGTGAACCATCGCGTATCGTGTGCGGTGCGCCCAATGTGCGCGCGGGATTGACGGTCGCGGTGGCGACAGTTGGCGCGCGCCTGCCCGGAAAAATTAAAATACGTAAAGCCAAGCTGCGCGGCGTCGAGTCACACGGCATGATTTGCTCGAGTCGTGAGCTTGGGCTAGGTGATGAGCACGACGGCATTATGGAGCTGCCGGACCTGCCGATTGGTCAGGATTTTCGCGACGTGTTTGGGCTTGACGATCACGTTATCGAATTGGGATTGACGCCTAACCGAGGCGATTGCCTTGGGATGTTTGGCGTAGCCCGCGACGTGGCAGCACTGAACCAGCAACAGTTCGACGCGCCCAAAGCCGCTGCCATTGCCGCGCAAGTTGACGATCAGATCGCCATTCACTTGGATGCGCCAGATTACTGCGCGCGCTATTGCGGTCGCGTTGTCCGCCACATCCGCACCGATGCCCAAACGCCGGTTTGGATGGTTGAGCGTCTGCGTCGTGCCGGTATTCGCGCGATCCATCCGGTGGTGGATATCACCAACTACGTGATGATCGAAAGCGGTAAGCCTATGCACGGATTCGATCTTAAAACGATGAATGGCGATGTGCGCGTGAGGCTTGCCGAGCCCGGTGAGGCACTCACGTTGTTGGACGGTCGTGAAATCACCTTGGATAGCGATATTCTGGTGATTGCCGACGATAGCGGCGCGCGTGCGCTCGGTGGAATCATGGGTGGCTCAGACTCAGGTGTCAGTGATGCGACGACCGACGTCTTTTTCGAAAGCGCGTATTTTGACCCGCTGAACATTGCGGGCAAGGCGCGGCGATTTGGTCTACACACCGATGCGTCTCATCGCTTCGAACGCGGTGTGGATCCAGACCTGTGCGCCGATAGTATTGAGCGCGCCACTGAGTTACTGCTGGCGATTTGCGGCGGAGAACCCGGGCCGGTGGTCACGGCGGAGGTTACCGAGCATTTGCCCAAACCCGCGCAGATCGAGCTAGAGCATGCCCATTTAGAGCGCCTGATTGGTCGCGCGTACGAACGAACCGAGGTGACGCAGATTTTTCGGTCTTTGGGCTGCGACGTGAGCGAAACGGATGCAGGCTGGCAGGTGACGGCGCCGACGTATCGATTTGATTTGGCGATTGCCGAAGACCTGATCGAAGAGGTGGTGCGTATTCATGGCTATGATGAGGTTGAGCCCAAGGCCGCCGTAGCGGAGCTCGGCATGGGCGCGGCGCGCGAGTCGAACGTGGATTCGATGCGTATGCGCGACTATTTGGTGGCGCGTGGATACCACGAGGCGATTACGTATTCCTTCGTTGATCCGAAATGGCACGCGCTGTTGGTTCCCAATGTGACACCTCTGCCATTGAGCAATCCGATTTCGTCGGATCTGTCGGTGATGCGTGCCGGGTTGTTGCCGGGTCTTCTGGGGGCTGTGAAGAAGAATCTGAGCCGGCAGAAAACGCGCGTGCGTTTATATGAGGCAGGATTGAGGTTTATTCCTCAAAATAATGAAATTAAACAGGAAAATGTGATCGGCATCATAGCAACTGGTGCCCGGTATGCAGAACAATGGGGACAGGACAGTCACTCTGTGGGCTTTTTCGACGTAAAGTTGGATGTCGAAACCTTGCTCACGATGGGAGGCATGGACCGCCAGATTGATTTTGTCGCTGACCAGCATCCGGTGCTTCACCCCGGACAAACCGCTCGAATCGTGGTGAATGGGGAAGACGCAGGCTGGCTTGGCACATTGCACCCAAGGGTGGCTAAAAACGCCGAAGTCGAGGGAAATGTCGTCTATTGCGAGCTAATTGAATCGGTCGCTATGGCGGCCAGCGTGCCGCAGTTTGCGCCGCTGTCGAAATATCCGGCGGTGCGGCGTGACCTCGCAATGATCGTGCCAGAATCGGTCTCAATCGAGCGGATCTTGGCGACGGCAGAGTCGGCGGCGCCAGCGTCGCTCAAAGATTTGCGAGTGTTTGATATTTATCGAGGAAAAGGCATAGAAGATGGTGCAAAAAGTGTCGCTTTAGGCTTGATTTTACAGGATTCTTCGCGCACTCTAACCGATGTGGAAATCGACGCCGCGATGGCTGAAATTGCCGCTCAATTACAAGAAAACCTGCAAGCAAAAATAAGAGATTAGGAATGGCCCTCACAAAAGCAGATATGGCCGAGTCGTTGTTTGACGAACTTGGACTTAACAAGCGTGAAGCACGCGAACTCGTCGACGTGTTTTTCGAAGACCTACGTGTCTCGCTAGCCAGTGGCGAGCAAGTCAAATTATCCGGATTCGGCAATTTCGACCTGCGTGACAAGAATCAGCGTCCCGGTCGCAACCCGAAAACCGGCGAAGAGATCCCGATCAGCGCGCGACGCGTTGTGACGTTCCGCCCGGGCCAAAAACTGAAATCACGAGTAGAGGCCTATGCTGGAAGCGGGGAATAACAACGAACTGCCGCCGATTCCGGGGAAGCGGTATTTCACGATTGGGGAAGTCAGCGAATTGTGCGGCGTCAAGCCTCACGTGCTTCGCTATTGGGAGCAGGAGTTTCCGCAGCTCAAGCCCGTGAAACGCCGGGGCAACCGGCGCTACTATCAGCGGCAGGACGTCATCATCATCCGTCAAATCCGAAGTTTGCTGTATGAGGAAGGCTTCACTATCGGCGGCGCACGCCAACGATTGACGGGCGACGAGGCACGTGAAGACGTTTCTCAGAGCCAGCAAATCATCCGCCAAATGCGCACGGAGCTAGAGGACATCCTCAAAATCCTGCGCCGCTAGCATCGCGTTCGGTGGTCGAATCCATCGTTGATCATTATCCGTTTTTGGGCATTGTCGTGGGGCGCTAATCCCTCTATGATGAGCGCCCGCAGCCGTCATCACGGTGCCTGAAAGTTACAGTCGGGGCGTGGCGCAGCCTGGTAGCGCACTTGCATGGGGTGCAAGGGGTCGGAGGTTCGAATCCTCTCGCCCCGACCAATCAACTTTCATCGAATACTGCTCAACCTCGCCGCCTCAGCGTGACCCCCCCCTTGGGTGCGTTTGGGTGCCGTCTGTGCTCAGGTGATCACGATGTTGGACGATCCCGGCAGCTGCGACGCGAAAGTGGAACCCAAGAGTGTCGACGGCGTGTACGCGCCGCTCAGGTCCGCACGTTCCAGTAAATGACGGCTAGCAGCGATCGCGGCCTCAACCGTGAAGGCGTACGCATTGGCCGTAACAAGCCGCGCGCTGCGCACACTCCCTTCGGCATTGCGCACTTCACCCCAGACATAGGTCCGGTCAGTCTCGCGCTGATGTTCCGTCGGGCCATGCACGCGCTTGTCGATTTCCTTGTGCAACATACGCTGTACCCATCGCCACCCGAGCGCGCCACGAAATGCATCGAGACGACGCAATCGCTTGATGAGCGACTCGGAAGCCGGAATGTAGGTCTCAATCGAACCAATGCCCGTGGTGTGATAGGCGGTGGCGACGTCGCCCCAGGGAATGGTCATCGCGGACTTGTTGCCATTACCGAAGTCGATTTGACGGTCTCGATACGCGAGCGGCACCTCAATGAGTTCGCCTTCCTGTCGAACACGACCACCGTTAGGTAGCGTCGCAACCGTTGTTTTTGCCGTGCCTGGACTCAGCACCGTGTTAGCGTCAAACCCCAGTGCCAGGTGGGTCGCATCCTCCATCGCGTGTTTCAGTGTGGCGGCCAAACAATCGGTCGGTACCACATCAAAGCCGACACCGGGACACAGCACAATGCCCGACGTTTTGGCGGCATGATGGCGAGACTGGGCGTATTCAAACACATCGATTTCGCCGGTGATATCGAGATAGTGTGTGTGTGTGTCGAGGCACGCATCGATTAAGGGCTGCGCCGTGTGCGCGAACGGGCCGGCGCAATTAAGAACGACTGAGACGTCGTTTAAATGTCGTCGTAAGCGCTCGCGCTCATCGAGATCGACGACCAGCTGTTTGCAGCCCGTATCGCCCGCGAGGCGGGTCAGAGGGCCGGCCGAGCGGCCGCTGATCAGGGGCTGAAGGTCGCGCGATCGGGCTTCTTGGACGATGAGTTTCCCGGTATAACCATACGCGCCATATATCAGCCAATTGTCTGCCATGCGCGCGATCTCTCCCTATAAAAACTGCGCGCATTGTAGCGTAAATACGCTCGATGGGTATGCGTGTTGACTCGCCCTCGACACCTCCCTATGTTAGCCATTCCGATCCGCGTTGGATGATTTGATATGCCAAGTTTAGTGCTCGTACGTCATGGGCAAGCCTCATTTGGGGCAGAAAATTATGATCAGCTTTCTGATCTCGGTCGCCGTCAGGCGGCCGCGACGGGTGTGCATTTGGCCAAGCTCGGTATCAAACCGACACAGGTCTATTCTGGCCAGCTTGAACGTCAGAAAGACTCCGCACTGCTTGCGATGAAAGCTATGGGTCTTTCGCCTTCCATTGAATCGCTAGAAGCCTTTAACGAATACGATTCCGATGGCGTGTTTAAGGCATTTTTACCGGCGGTCTTGGATCGCTTTCCAGCGATTCGCGATCAACTCAAGCCGGACGATTTTAGTTTGCTCAAGGACCGCAAAATTTTTCGCACACTGTTTTTTCCGGTATTGACCCAATGGATTGACGAGCAAGTCGTCGAACCGGGTACGGTCGAGGCCGCGCTCCAGGACGAGGGCAAGGTGCTTGCGCCAAACGGTCAGCCCTATGAGCCATGGGGGCGGTTTCGCACCCGAGTCCTGCAGGGCGTGGACGACGTTCTTGCGAAACTCGACGAGGACGACTGCGCGTTCGTGTTCACGTCAGGCGGCACAATTTCCGTGACCATGACCTATGCGTTGGCCACAGCCGATGTGCGCTTTGCCGAGTTTAATTGGCGAACGGCGAATGCGTCGATTACCCGATTTATGGCCACCGACCGGGGCTTAGAACTTGAATCGTACAACCAATACGGGCATCTCAATGCCCCTGAGCAACAGCTCAAAGTCACCCATCTTTAGACGCTGATTGACAGCTAACCCCGAAGGAATCGCCATGAGTGATCTTATTGATAGCGCGGACCCGCAGCGCGATAGCGAACAGCTTGATCAAGCGGTGCTTGAGCGTTATCTGCTCGAGCAAAACGTTATTCACGAGCCGATTTCGGCCATAACCCAATTTTCGGGCGGCGCATCGAATCTGACTTACCGCGTACAAAGCGGTGAGCTCGATCTGATCTTGCGTCGGCCGCCGTTCGGTCACAAAGCCAAAACCGCCCACGATATGTCGCGGGAAGTGACGGTACTGTCCGCGCTCAGCCCACATCTGGCTGTCTGCCCCAAGCCCGTGCATTTTTGTGAGGACGAAGCGGTTATGGGGTCACCTTTTTATCTTATGGAGCGAATTGCTGGGGTGATAATTCGCCGCGAAATGCCGCCCGCGCTGAGCGCTCAACCCGGATTGTACGAACGCATGTGTCAAGAATTTGCCGACCAACTTGTGGCGTTGCATACCTTGGATCCGGCTGCCGTGGGACTGGCGGACTTCGGCAAACCGGAAGGCTATGTCGCGCGACAGGTCAACGGCTGGATCAGCCGTCTCGAAGCGGCTGTCACTCAAAACACGCTGTCGTTCGATGCACTCGCTAACTGGCTAATCGACCATATGCCTGATGACCATGTGGAGTCAGCCATCATTCACAATGATTATAAGTTTGATAACGTCATCTGGAGTGAGCAGAGCCTGTTGGACAACGCGCCGCGGATTATTGGCGTACTGGATTGGGAAATGGCAACGCTCGGCGATCCGCTCATGGATCTTGGGTCGACGCTGGCGTATTGGGTTGAAGCCGGCGATCCCGCGCCCCTCATTGCAACGGGCATGATGCCGACCTATCTACCCGGCATGCTGTCGCGTCAGGGATTCAGCGATCACTATGTGGCGCAGCGGGGATGGGATTCGCACGATATGGCCTACTACCGAACATTTGGTCTTTTTCGTCTGGCTGTGATTGTCCAGCAGATTTACTATCGCTTCGATCTTAAGCAAACAGACAATCCCATGTTTGCCGGATTCGGTGATTTGGCCAATTTACTCATTCATACCGCGGGTCAAGCCGCGCACGCATAGATCAGCAATGTCTAGCCCGTTGCCTTGACGCTGTAATTAAGGCGAATCGGGAGGGCGGACGCTTTCGGCGTTCATGGTGATGCCGAGTGGACCGCGCGGAACATAAAGCTCCATCGTTTGCCCATTTCGATTTACCACAACCGGTACCATCTCGCCCACGGAGCCGCTTTGCGTGCCGCGGCGAATCGCCCGTGTGTCATACACTGATTGTCCGTCGTACGACACCAACTGATCGCCGTTTTGAATGCCGGAATGAAAAGCCGGCGAATTGTCGATCACGGACGACACATTGACCTGGTTGGGACGGCCGACCGCATACAGATAACGGGCGTAATAGTCGTCACCAAATTCGGTCGCTAAGTTGTTTTGTGATTGATTGAGCCGCTGAATTTCTTCCCGGTATTGCTCCTTACCCAGCCAGCCTTCGCGCTGCGCTTGGTCTCGAAGGTAAAGTCGCTGCATAGACAGTTCATCGAGGCGCGATTTGATTTGTGCCGCATCGCGTTCTGGGATGCCCGCGTCGGTGAGGGACGCCAGGGTCAGTCCCCCTTGATTGCGCCGTCGAGCGTTTTGCATGCGCGCCAGTCGGCCCTCTGATGCCAGCGAGGCGGACTGAGCCACCGGTTGCTTGTCGATGGCGCTCAGACGCACGGACAATGCGTCCAGTTGATCTTTCAGCGCAGAGCGCTCGTTTTGTGCGATCTCAAGTTCGCGCCTGAGTTGGCTGATAAGCGCCGCCGTATCATCATCGGTGGCGAGCATGTTGATCGGGCTATCCGATGCATCCGGGGTCGATTCGGTGATTGGCGGCGGGCTGGCCGAGAGCGGATCGCTCGTAATGGCGTCACGCGCCCACGCGACGAGCCCCGCCCCGATCAGGAGCGCGACAACCAGCAGTAGTTTGGACTGAGACATAGTTCACCCGTGGATCGTTCTCTGTGCAAAGTATAGCGCGCCTGCTCCGGCGACGCCCGGCGCGCGAATGAAGCGCGCCAGTGCTTTGTTTGAGCGGGTAAATTCGAGTTAGTTCAGCGTTTCACACGGACACGCGGCAGGAAGAGCCTGTCCCACGTTCGGCCGAGGGTCTAGAAGTTGGCAATGAGATAGAACAACCAAAGCTCATAGGAAATAAGAACCACATAACCGGCAAACGCCAGCTGCGCGAGTCGATTGACCGTAAAGCCCAACGATAGGTGCACGTTTTTGTGAATCACTAGAAGCAGTACGCCGAGAATGGTGAGGCCCAGTTTGAACCCGACGAACTTCCGTACGTCGGTTTCGATCAGTACGGCCATCAGAGTGTTCAATTCAATGGCGCCTTTGGACAACAGGCTGAGGGTGAACGCCGCGTCCATGGCGCTCATAATGACAATCCCGATCGCCACCATGATTACCGGCCACTCGTACCGATCGACATAAACGGTCGTGTCGTCTGCGCGGCGGGCCGCCACGCGCCGTCCCGCAATGCCCAAGGTGTACTTGCTAAAAAACGGCGGCGGTTGACGGCGATCGTCAGAACGACGGGTAACAATCGAATGCATGGTTCATCCTCAGTTTGGATTCTTGTAAATAGAGGGAGCAAGTTTTGTGCCATCGCAAGAGATCACCATCAGACAGATAGTTAGCGGGCAGCTCGGGTTAGAAAATGGTCGTCGTGTAAGTAATATCGACGGCCATTATCGACTTATGGCAAGTCGACGCGCGAATGACTTATGTCGACGAATTCAACGCGTGTGTGGTGTTTTAGCTCGCGGTCATTCGCGCACTACAGGGGCGCCCAAGGCGCAGAGCGAGTCAATCAACATCGCGCTTAGAAAATGAGCACACCCGTGATAAGCGCGATCAGAAAATTGGCGACAGCGAATCCGGTGAGCGCTGGATACGGTAGCGACGGGACCCAGCGGCGGCAGATCAACGCGACCAGAATCGGTGCAATGAGCGCGGCCGCAGCCGCGATCGACAGGCTGGTGACAAAGCCAAACGGAATGCCTTGCTTGTATTGAAAAATAAGCATGACCGAGGCGGTGAGAAAGGCGGTCGTTGCGGCGATAAGAAACACCGACAGGGCATTGAGCTTACTGTATGTGGGCGAGTCATCCGTGTCGGCAACAGTTGTCATTCGGTTCGGTCCATGAGGTTAAGAAGGGCGTGATACAACGGTTTCAGTCTCGCATACATGGAAGTGTATACCGAGCGATACAGCCGATCATACATTTTGGCGGTTTTTGCATGGGGTGTAAATGCGTCGCCGCGATGCGTCATGGCAGTGACCGCCTGATGGATGTCCGAAAACGCGCGGGTCGCTACGGCGCAGCAGATGGCGGCACCCAGAGACGACGCCTCGTGCGTATGTCCGCGTTCGACCGTGCGCCCTAGAACATTCGCGGCGAGCTGCATGACCGCGTCGCTCTGCGCGCCACCGCCCGCCACGCGAATACTCACCGCGCGTTGCCCGGTGCGACGCTCGATTTTTTCGAGGCTTTGGCGCATGGAGAACGCCAGCCCCTCAAGCAGCGCTCGATACACGTGCGCCCGGGTGTGTTGACTGTTGAAGCCGATCAACGCGCCGCGCGCTTCGGGTCCTGGGACGCGCACGCCGGGCGACCAGTACGGCTGGGCGACGAGGCCCTCGGCGCCCGGTGGGGTCTGGTTGAGAAAAGAATCAAACAGGGACTCAGGCGTCACGCCGTCGCGATGGGCTTGCTGTCGTTCGGCCAGTGCAAATTCCTTTTTGAACCAGCTCACAAGCCAAAACCCGCGGTGCGTTTGCTCCTCGCAGAGAAAACGCCCCGAAATGGCCGCTGGATAGGCCGGCACAAAGCGTTCCACTTCGACATATCGCTCAACCGTGAGATTGACCGTCGCGGCCGTGCCAAAACTGAGGCAGGCCTGGTCGTGCTGTGTACAGCCGGCACCCAGCACTTCGCAGGCTTTGTCGGTAGCACAGGCGACCACGGGCAGGCCCGAGGGCAGTGCTAAGGCCTCTGCGGCGGAGGCGCTCAATTCCCCCAGTGGCGTGCCGGGAGCAATGAGTTCTGGCAGATGCGAGGGGCGCAGAAAGGGCAGTGCGCGCCAATGCCATTTCTGTGCGTCTGCCCACTGCTGCTTACGATAGTCAAAGGGCACGTAGCCAACCTGATTGGCCACACTGTCGCGAAAGAGGCCCGTTAAGCGGTAGTTGAGATAGCCGCTTAGAAACAGCATTTTATGGGTCTGTTCCCACACCTCAGGCTCGGTCAGGGCCAAATAATTGCTTTCGGCGTCTGATTGAAAACGGCGCACCGTGCGATGTACGCCAATGACGCGCATGCCCACGCCGGTCATACCGAGCGATTCAGGTGGAACACAACGTCGTTGGTCCGACCACAATATGACCGGTCGCAGTGGTGTGCCATTGGCATCGAGCACGACAACGCTCGCACGTTGACTGGTGACGCCAATGGCGGCCGGGGTAATCTGGTGCTGATGGGCGAAGCGCACCACGCTGCCCACGGCATCGCAACAGGCGGTCCAAAATTGCTCTGCTTTGTATTCAGCCTGTCCAGGCTCGTCACTGATGAAGGGTTCGTAGTCGCTACGTGACGCGTAAAGCAACGTGCCTTGAGTGTCGATCAAACACGCTCGCAGACTCTGTGAGCCTGCATCCACTGTGACAAAGGCGGATGAGGCCACTAGTCGTCGGTACGTTGGTCGGCGCGCAGATTTTTGATGTAGACATCTTGCTGCGGAAACGGAATGTCGATGTTGTGTTCTTTGAATGCAGTGAAAATTTTCAGGTTGAGCTCGTGCGTGATACGCCCGCGTTCGACGGGTTTGGGCACCCAAGACAACAGCTCGACGTTGATGCCGCTGTCGCCGAACGTGCGCACCCGAACCCGAGGTTTGGGGGTTTCGCAGACGCCTGTTTGATTGATCGCGATCTCTTCGAGCACGTGACAGACTTTTTGCAGGTCGCTGGCATACGACACGCCAACCTTGTTGCGGATGCGGTATTTTTCGTGCGGGCCGCCGGTTTCATTGATGATCTTTGCATTACCGATTACGGCATTGGGAATCGTGATTTCGACATCGTCGCGTGTCAGCACGCGCGTACTGCGAATACCGATCTGAGTGACCTCACCGCGTTCGCCGCTACCCAGCACCACAAAATCACCCACTTTGTAGGGGTTGTCGACAAGAATGGAGACGCCCGCGAAGACGTTGGCCAGGGTGTCTTTGGCTGCGAAACTGAGCGCAAGACCTAAGATACCCGCTGAGGCCAACAGTGCCGTAACATCCTTGTTCCAGGCGTTCATGAAGGCGTAAATCGCCGCGATCAGAATGATCATATACATCACGTTCTGAACGAGCGGCAACGTACGATTGTCGATAAAATTGAAGCCGCGGCGCGTGTTCTTTAAGGCGTTCAGCACCAGACTTGTGAACGACAAGGCAAAGGTCATCCATACCCATACGCCGATGGACTTGAGAATCGACTGCGAAATAGACGCGGTGCGTTCCGCAAGATCCAGTCGGCCTATCGCCAGTGATCCGCCGATGAGTAGAATCGACACAAACAGAGGCCGACGAAGTCGCTGGATCACCGCATCGTCCACATCGGTTTTCGTAAAGCGCGTGAGTCGACCCACAATGCGGGTGAGTAGGCCGGTGAACAGGTAGGCCAACAGCACCGTGATCGTCATGATGATCGCCGACTGAAGAAGCGGGTTGGGGCCGAGCAGCCCCGCGCACATCTCAACCCACGCGCGCAGTGTATCGATATAGTTCATTTTGCTGAGCTTTCTTTCTCTGTCGCGGCATCGGCCGCATCAAAAATTTTATTGCCACCAAGCCAGGTTTCGATAACGCGCTGTTGCCAGATGTGCGATTCGGGAATCGAAAAGAAATCGTCTTCCAACACAATAAAATCGGCCCACAGCCCCTCCTCGAGGTTACCGATTTTCGTTTCTTGATGTGCAGAAAAGGCCGCATCGACGGTAAACGCACGAAGGGCTTCACCGCGTGTCATCGCCTAGTTCGCATACCAGCCTTCGGGTGGATTGCCCGCATGATCTTTACGCGCCACCGCGGAATAGAGGCCGTGGAATGGATTGGACAGTTCGACCGGAAAATCGGAGCCGGCGGCGATGATCACACCAAGGTCCAATAGCTTACGCCACGCATAAGCGCCCTTGATGCGTTCGCTGCCGACGCGATCTTCGGCCATGTTCATGTCGCTAGTGGCGTGCGTAGGCTGCATTGACGCGATGATCTCATGTTCTTTCAGCTTGGCCAGGTCTCGCAGCGGAATCACCTGCGCGTGCTCGATCCGATGGCGTAACTTGTGCCGAGTGATGGGTAGGCGGGCAAATATGTCGATGACTTGTCGATTGGCTGCATCGCCGATCGCGTGGACGTTGACCTGAAAGCCAAGATTCGCCGCCCGACGCACTTTCAGTTCCAATTCATCGAACGGGCTGAATAACAACCCGTGGCTGTCCGGCTTGTCGGAATAGGGTTCAAGCAGCGCGGCGCCTCGGCTGCCGAGCGCGCCATCGGCGTACAGTTTGACGCTGCGTAACACAAAAAGATCGCGCTCATCGGCGGGCCAAGGTTGTTCGACCGCGGTCAGCTCCTCACCAGCCCCAGACACCATGGCGTAAACCCGCAGGGTGAGAGAACGATCCCCGGCGAGTTGGCGGTATAACCCGGCAAGCTGCGCGCTGACGCCCGCATCGTGAGCCGACGTAATGCCCATGCGACGCAGTTCTTCTTGTGCCAGGGCGAGCGCTTCGATAACGCTGGATAATGTCGGCAGTGGTATTTGGTTTTCAACCAATGCCATGGCGCTGTCGACGAGCACCCCGGTCGGTTGGCCCTCTTCATCGCGTAAGATTTCACCACCGGACGGGTCACGCGTGAGCTCAGTGATACCGGCCTTTTCGAGCGCCAGTGAATTGGCCCATCCAGCGTGGCCATCAATGCGACGCAGAAAGACGGGGCGGTCCGCGACAATTTCATCCAGATCGGCGGCGGTGGGAAATGCCTTGTCGGGCCACAACACTTGATTCCAACCGCGGCCCAGAATCCACGGTAAGCGTGTCTGCGTCTCGGCAAATTCGGCGATGCGGTCTTGAGCATCTTGTACTGAGCGCGTTCCCACCAAATCGACACGCTGGCGAGTTTGGCCGAGGCCCAGGATATGGCCATGGGCGTCGATCAGTCCGGGCAATACCACGCGTCCGTTACCGCGAATGACGTTGATTCCCTCATCGAGTGAGTCGGTGGACGGAGGGGTGGTGTAAATTTGCGCGATTTTGCCATTGTCATCGATAAGCATGGCGGCAAAAGGCGACCAGTAACCCGCGCGCGGCTCGAGCGTTTGGCGCGCGGCAGGGGTGCCATCGGGCGGAGATTCGGCAATAAACCGATAGCCAGTGATATCGGTATACAAGATGGCCCCGCTTGCAAGCGGAGTGATCACCGCCGCGCCGATCAGAAGGCTGAGACGCCGGACTGCTCGATAAAATAGGGTTTTTGGTACTGCGAACGGGCTCTCAAGCATGACGGACCTCGTCAAAAAACTAACGCCAGTTTACGTGGTTATGACAACTTCAGGCAACGACCTGCGGTGTCTAACGGCCACAGACCTGTTAAACTACACGCCGGTTTGAGAATCGGTCCGCGTGGACGGCGCGACCACTCGCACAGAATAACGGATTAACTGTATGTATCTGGACTATTTTGGTTTAAATCAGCCACCGTTTCAGCTGACGCCTGATGCGGAGTTTCTGTACATGAGTCCTCAGCATTCGGAAGCCAAGGCGCATATGGACTATGCGGTGCTTAACCGAGATAGCTGCGTGGTGGTCACCGGTGATGTGGGTTGTGGCAAGACCACGTTGATCAACCGTTTTCTGGCCGACGTGGACGATGAAATTCGCGTGGCGCGCATCTTTCAAACCCAACTTTCACCACGCCAGTTTTTGCAATCGCTGCTCGTTCAGTTCGGTTACAAACCGTTTCGCAAGAACAAGGCTGAGTTGCTCGATACGGTGCGCCATTTTTTACTCGAAGAGCATCGTGCTGGCCGGCAGGTGGTGTTGATTGTCGACGAAGCACAAAACCTCAGTGTCAAAGTGCTTGAAGAGATCCGCCTTCTCACCGACATCGAAACCGAAAAAGCCAAGACTATTAACGTACTGCTTTGCGGTCAGCCGGAGTTTGAAGACAAGCTGTATTCCCCCGGCATGGAGCAGCTGGCACAACGCGTGCACTTCCATGTGCGTCTCAAGCCGCTGAGCTTGGTTGAAACGTCGGAATACATCAATTTCAGACTGAAGATCGCCGGCTACGCGGGCGAAGATGACCTGTTTCCGGCCGAGGTTATCCCCGCGCTGTTTCGATACACGGGCGGTGTGCCGAGGCTCATCAATACGCTCTGCGATACGGCGCTTACCAGCATGTTTGTGGACGAAGAGTCGGTGATCAGCAATGAGACCATCACCAGCGCCTTGGAAGAGCTCAAGTGGGTGCCATTTTCGGAACGCAGTAACCGCAAGCAAAGCAAGCAAAGTAAGCTCACCGAGCATGCACCGCAGCTGGTGCTCGTGCGGGAAGGTACGGTCATTCAAAAATACAAAATCCACGGCGATCGCCTCGTAATCGGACGCGATGCGGACAACGACATCCCCGTGGCAAGCGAGTTCATCAGTCGTCACCACGTGCAGATCAGCTACTACAATGACGCGTACTGGGTCAGCGATCTTAAGAGTACTAACGGCACCTACGTCAACGGTAAGCGAATCCAGAAACACCAATTGTCGGACAAAGACGTCATCGCGCTGGGCCATCATCGATTGATTTTCCAGGACGTCAAAGAACGTCGAGCCGCCAATGACGGCGATACCGCCACCAATATCTCCGACTATCGGGGAACTCGCGTGATTGGCGATGAAGTCGATGAGACCGGCAAGCACGAAGCCTTTATGACCGGTACGCTTACCGACGACGGCAAAGGCTGACTGTCCGCCCACTCGCTCACGATACCAGTGCGTGGGATCGGAAGCGCATCGGCGTAGTGTGTTTTTGTTGAAAGGCGGTTAGCCAATCCTGGGCCACCGGCGCTGTCACGTTACCCAATCCACTATCGCGAAGTGCGTGAATAAAGCGCAGCGTTTTCAGACCGTCCATACCGTTTTGAAGTTGCGGAAGCCATTGGGTCTTGGGGTAGTGGGTAAGCGTGTCATCCAGCCACTCGAATAAATCGAGCGTATCGGCTGCCTGCGTCGCAGCCGCATACAGAGGGCGGTCCTGGTGATCGTCCCAACGGGTGCGAGCGCAGGGCGCAGCGGCTCCACCGTCACGTTGAGCGCTGGCGGCTATAAAATCAAGCCATAATTTCAGGGCATCGAAACACGCAGGCGCATAGAACGCGCGGGTGTCGAGCGGGTGGCGCTGTGTCGCAAACGTTTGGACGGCTGGCCCGGTGCCAAACGGCACACGCGTTGAGAGTCGTTCCTCAAGGCGTATGGTGCGCGATGCGTCGAAGCCAATCCGGCCAAGTTTGCGGAGTTTATTCAGCAAATAAAAATCTTCGCCCGCGGCGCGGCGCGGATACCCACGCACACTGGCGTAGGCGTCGGCTTTTATCGCCAAGGCGCTGCCTAAGCTATAGTGGGCGTAAGGCGAGGTGGCATGCTGTAAACCCGCCACATAGTAATCGAGCTTCAGGTCATAAAGACGTTGGCTGAGGCTCGTCGTCGGGCTACCGACATGCTCAAAATTCAGATGCATGGCGACCGCATCGCCAAACTGTTCCGGCGCCAGAAAGTAATGGGCGGGGAGTGTTGCGTCTCCATCGGTTTGATAAAACCACTCGGATCGCACCCGGTCTTTGTGCCAAAGCGCCAGCGCGACATCATTGCCGAGCTTGCGGGCCAATCCCACGCCTTGACGAGCTGGCAGGGGATCTGTGCATCGATCGATAACCAGCACATTAAGTCCAGTATCGCCAAAATTGACGAGGGTAGTATCGCTCGATTGCGCCAGCTGCGGGTGGTTGCAAACCAAGTGGTGATGGAGCGCTCGTGTTCGAGCGGCGGCTGCCGTGCTAGCGTCCTCAGGTGTGTTGATGACGGCGATCACCAGTGCTTTGTCGGCGTCGCTTACCTGAGCGAGAGAGTGGAATATAGCCTCCGTTTCGTCGAATAAGGGGACGCACACGACGTGTTGATACCGGCGGCAATGCCGCGATAACCATTGCGCCCGATCCGTCGATCCCGTTACGGCGTAGTGATGTAAATATTGCTCGACGCGAGCGGAGGGCGTCATCGCCTCGTCGGGGATGAATCAGTGCAGCGCTGCACGAAGCGGCAGCGACGTGACGATTTCGGCTTCAATCGACTGCAGGTCCCGCAGTCGCTCCGCCACGATTTGATCAGGCACATAGCGCAGCGCCAGATCCACAAACAAACGCTGATGGCGGGCTTCGGACACCGCGAGTTGATGATAAAACTGGCGTAGCGTTGACTCTTCGCAGTGTTCGCCGATCAACGCAAAGCGTTCGGTGCCGCGGGCTTCCACGAGGCCCGCAATCAGCAGCCGATCCAGCAGATATTCCTGTTTGCCATGGCGGACATGCTTGCGTAGCGCATTGACATACGGGTCTTTAGTGTCTGGCGTAAGTTGTATGCCCCGAGCATGTATGAGTTTAATAACTTGGCGAAAGTGGCTCATTTCCTCGGCTGCCAGGTCGGCCATATCCGCCACAAGCTGCGCACGGTCCGGATAATGGCAAATCATCGACGTGGCGACCGCGGCCGCTTTGCGCTCGCACGCCGCGTGATCGATGAGAAACGTATCGAATTCGGCCAATACCGTCTCTACCCAGGCGGGCGTTGTGGCCACACCCAGCGCGATCGACAGGGGTTCGTGCGGTGTGCCGTGCGTTGCGTCGGCGAGTGAGTGGCGGTTGGCGTTTGCATTCATAGGTCAATCCGGTCGGTAGAGGCAGTGTCGATGACTCAGTGCTGGTAAACTCACCTGGGCGCGCCGCGCAGCGCGTCCGAACGAATTCCACTATTTCTTACTAGAGAGTCACTATGCCAGAGTCTACCACCGACAGCGCCGCCTGGAAGGCCCTTACCGCTAGCGTTGAGCGAGTTCGCTCGGCGACAATGCTGGATTGGTTTGCGCGTGAAAATGATCGCGTCAGTTCGTTCACGATCGAAGCGGCCGATTTGGTCGCGGATTTCTCCAAGCAACAAATCGACGCGCAGACGTTCGGCGAGCTCGTCGCGTTAGCCGAGAGCATCGATCTGAACGCGTCGATCGACGCGATGTTCAACGGTGAATCGCTCAACGACAGTGAACAACGCGCGGTGCTGCACGTCGCCTTACGCGGATCGGTCGCGGACGATTTGGAGGTGGCCGGCGATCCGGTTGCGCAGGTTGTCGAAACGGAGCTTGGTCGTATGCTAGCGGCGGCGGAGCGTATTCGGCGCGGCGAGTGGAAAGGTTTTGGCGGCCAACCCATCACCGATGTCGTGCATATCGGAATCGGCGGATCGGACCTCGGTCCACGCATGGTGACGCGGGCGCTGACCCCGTTTCATAGCGGTGATATCACCGTGCACTTTGTGTCCAATATCGACGCGCACGAGTTACTGCATGTGCTTGAGGGCGTAGAGGCCGAATCGACCCTATTTTTGATCGCATCCAAATCATTTGGGACCGAAGAGACACTCACTAACGCCCGTATCGCACGCGAGTTTATTGTCGCGCACTTTGGTGATGACAACGCGGTGGCGCGTCACATGCTCGCGCTGTCGTCGAATGCGCCGAGGGTGGCCGACTTCGGCATCGACCCGGCGAACCGTTTTGAGTTTTGGGATTGGGTGGGTGGTCGCTACTCGGTCTGGTCCGTCATCGGCATGCCCATTGCAATCGCGGTTGGAGCCGAGCATTTTCGCGCGTTTCTCGCCGGCGCCCGGACACTGGACACTCACTTTCGACACGCGCCGTTTGAGAAGAACATTCCCGTGCTACTTGGGCTCACTGGAATTTGGAATCGAAATTTTTTGGGATACGGCTCGCAGGCGGTGGTGCCCTACGCGCACTTTTTGGACTTGTTGCCCCAATATTTGCAGCAGGCGGAAATGGAAAGCAACGGCAAGCGGGTGCGCCTCGACGGCACGCCGCTCACCACGCCGTCTTCGCCGGTTGTGTGGGGAACGGCAGGGACGGATTCCCAACACGCGTATTTTCAGCTGCTCCATCAAGGCACCGAGCCGGTGCCGGTGGATTTCGTAGTGGCGATCAAGAGCCGACACACCCGGCCGGACAGTCACGCCCGCTTGCTGACCCACGCCATTGCGCAAAGTGAAGCTTTGCTGTGCGGCAAGCGTGCGGACGACGCGCCTGATCGACTTCGGGCTCACCAGTTGTGTCCCGGTAATCGGCCGAGCACAACGCTGTTGCTCAGTGAGCTGACACCACACGCGCTCGGCATGCTTATCGCCGCATATGAGCACAAAATATTTGTCGTGGGACAGGTGCTTGGGATCAATTCATTCGATCAGTTCGGTGTTGAACTGGGCAAGCAGCTCGCGGCGGAATTACTGCCCATGATGAACGGTGAGCAGCCCGTGGCTGAGCGCGACCCCTCTACCCAGTCGCTACTGCGGCGCTGCCGAGCGGGTCAGGCTTGACCGATTCGTTTCTAAACCTGTGACCAATTACCCAAAAATCAAATAAAATCAGGGAATACGACTGGCTTTCTAATCACATTTCTGATGCAAAGGGGGTATAATCGGCGCCCTGGGAGGCGAAGTGAAAAAAACCGTTAACGTCAGTCCGGTGCTCGAGGACGTGCGCTACGAAATCCGTGGTGCTCTGGCCAACCGCGCCCAAGAACTCGAACGGCAAGGCTACGAGATTACCAAACTCAATATCGGTAATCCGGGTCAGTTTGGCTTTCGCACACCGGAAACAATGCGCCTGGCGATGATCGAGAACCTGCGCGCGAGCGAAGCCTACTGTCACCAGAAGGGCATTTTTCCCGCTCGCGAGGCCGTTGTGATGCAGCAACAGGACCGCGGCGTGGAGGGCGTTACCGCTGAGCATGTGTTTATCGGCAACGGAGTCTCAGAGCTGATTGATCTGACGCTGCGTGCGCTGTTGGCACCCGGTGATGAAGTGCTGGTCCCAGCGCCCGATTACCCACTTTGGACGGCGGCGACTTTGCTCAATGGTGGCGTGGTGCGCCACTATCCGTGTCGGCCCGACGAGGCATTCATACCCGACGTCGACGCTATCGAAGCGCTGATTACGCCAAAAACCCGCGCGCTGGTCGTCATCAATCCGAATAACCCAACAGGTGCGGTCTATCCGGTTGCGGTACTCGACGCGATGGTGGCCCTGGCGGAGCGCCACAATCTGGTGATTTTGAGCGACGAGATTTACGACCAGATGCTGTATGACGATGTGGTGCATGTGCCGTTGGCCACTCGGGTCGATCAGGGCGTGTGCATAACGTTCTCCGGTTTATCCAAAGTGTATCGTGCCTGTGGTTATCGCGTGGGATGGGCCGTCGTGAGTGGCGATCTTGAGGCCGCGGCAGATTACCTTCATGCGTTAGAGCTCTTGGCGTCACTGCGCCTGTGCGCCAACGTGCCGGCTCAGTGGGCGGTGCAAACCGCGTTGGGCGGGTACCAGAGTATCACCGAACTGACGCGTCCACCGGGACGTTTGCATGCGTCGCGCGCGGCGGTTATCGATGCGGTCGCCGACAGTCCATTTCTAAAACTCGTGGTGCCACAAGGCGCGATGTACGCCTTCGTCGGTGTCGATACCGATCGTTTGCCGGCCTTTAACGATTACGCGTTTGCGCTGGATCTACTTGAGCATCAGCACGTTTTGGTGGCACCAGGCGGCAGTTTTAATGTGCCGTACAGCGATCACTTTCGCATCACCTTATTGCCGCGCGCCAATTCGCTCCACCAAATATTTGGGCGCATTAATGCGCAGTTAGAGAGCTTGGCGCAAAAAGATCCATCACTGGTGAGCGTGACTTCGTCGAGCCATGATGTGACGAATCCTTCTGTGACAAAAAAGGCGCAAGACTGATTTGAGCGATCTGTCTGCATTTGGCAGCAAAATGCCCGGTGCCGCCTCGCCGCGCGAATCGTTACTCGATGCACGTTTGCTTGAGGCGATGAATAACGGCATCCGTGTCGTCACGGCACAGCGCACTCAGTCTCGTTATTTGCGTTACGCGTATGCGCGCGAGCAGCGTCAGCATGATGTCAGTGCCTGGCACACACCAAAAGTATCGACGTGGGTTGAGTGGGTTGAGCACCTGTCGAGCGAGATCATGTGGTCGGGTTATCTCTCACCAACCGGGCAACGCCAGCTGTTGACGGCCGGACAAGAGCAGCTTATCTGGGAACGCGTGATTTCAGAAAGCAGTCAGGTCGGCTTAATCGATAATGTCATCGGGGCGGTTGCCCGAGCCCGCAGTGCGTGGCACATGATTCAGGAATGGCGGTTACCCGATCCGCGTTCAGCGCAATTTCCCACCAAAGATGTTCGGGTTTTTTCTGATTGGATGCGTGAATACCATCAGACGACTTCTCATCGGGGCTGGCTCGACCGGGCGCGCTTATCGGACGCTGTGGCACCGGCGATTCGCGCGGGCGCGATCAAGCCGGACCGCGTGGTGATGCTATTTGGGTTTGAGGAGTTTACGCCGCAAAAACGAGTGCTGCTGAAAACGCTTGAAGACCTCGGTACAAAGTTCATTCCGATCCGGCCGAAACGCATACGCGGCGAGCTGATCCGCGCGCAGTACACCGATCTCGAACGCGAGCTACGCGCTGCTGCGCACTGGGTTCGTGAGAAACTCGACCGCGAAGATTCCAGCCTAACGTGTGTTCTGGTGCCGGAACTCGATCGGGGTCGCGATACGGTTGAGCGTGTCTTTGATGAAGTGCTTTCACCCGGTTCGTCGTTGCCCACGAGCAGTCTCGTGTCGCGGCCTTACAGTATGAGCGTTGATCGACGACTCATCCGGCGCAATCGAGTCGAGGGTGCCATGGTGATCTTGCGCTTTGTGCTGACTTCCGCGCAATTTTCAGATGCCAGTAGTTTCTTGCGCTCGCCGTTTATGCGCGCAGCCGGTGCCGAGGCGCCTATGCGCGCACGTTTGGAATTGTGGTTGCGTCAGCATAATGTCGACGTGTTGTATCCCGGAGAGCTGGCTAGACTCATCGATGTCTATGCGCAAAGGCACGATCCGGACGCGGCCCAGTCGGTATTGAGCCAGATGCTCACGAATCTCAAACCCCTGATCGACGGCGCTCGCGGCGTGCACCCGACGTCATTTTGGGCCGAACAGTTCAAGGCGATACTCAACGTAGTCGGTTGGCCGGGAGATAGTAGCCCGACGATTGTCGAACACCAGGCGGCCGAGAAGTTTCGCGACGCGCTCAACGAACTCAGCGGGCTTGAGTTTCTCGCGCCGGTTTGCGGTGCGGGCAAAGCCTTGTCGTTTCTAATGAGAATCTTGCAGTCCACCCGTTTCCGGCCGCAGTTACCCGAAGTGTCCGTGCAGATCATGCAGCCAGATGAAGCGTTTGCGCTGCGCTTCGATCATGTTTGGGTTGCTGGACTCAATAATCGCAACTGGCCAGAGGCCTCTCGCGCCAATCCATTTTTGCCGATCGAGTGGCAGCGGCAGTACAAGATTCCGGGCAGTTCCAGCGAGCTGCAGCTTGAGCGCGCGAATCGTCTGACCAACGATTTATGCGGCGCTGGCGCCACCGTGGTTTTTTCCTATCCCAAAGACAGCGACGAGGAACTCATTACCGCGTCGCCCTTAATCGGCACGGTTCGTACGACCGAGCAGGTCATCACGCCCGATATCGCAACCGACTATTGTGAGGTCATTCGGGCGGCAACCGATTTGGAAGAACTCATCGATGATCAGGGACCCGATGTAGCGGATAGTCATGTTGGGCGGGCGGGGAGCCGACTGTTTGCCCTGCAATCGCAGTGTCCTTTCCGAGCGTTTTCTGAACTACGGTTAGGCACCCGACCGTGGGTCGTACCGCGCCCAGGCGTGAGCGCACTGGACAAAGGTAACCACTTACATAAGGCACTCGAATCGGTTTGGGAAAAAATCGGCAACGCGAAAAAATTGCACGCGGTGCATGCAACGGATGACCTTGAAAATTTGGTGTTCCGGGAAGTCGAGTTTGCGATTGACTGGCTCGATCGTAAGCGCATACGCAAAATGACCCCTGCCGAGCGCGACTTAGAGCAGCGCCGATTGATGAATCAAATTCTCGACATTCTCGCCATGGAGAAAGAACGTCCGCCGTTCACCGTAGTGGGGCATGAAATCACGCATAAGCTGACGGTGGGTCCACTGAGTGTGGATGTGCGCATCGATCGTGTCGACGAGGTCGAAGACATCGGCCTTTTGCTCATCGACTACAAACTGGGCGAACACAAAGTTAATAAATGGCAACAACCGCGCATGGTTGAGCCGCAGTTGCCGTTGTACACCTTGGCGTATGCAGACCGGGTTGCCGGTATTGCGTTTGTAAACGGCAAGCGCGGTGCTGTGGGCATGAGTGGTTATGGTGTCGTAACCGGTATGGCCGATGGAATTAAAGCCGTAGAGACCACGCCGGCCGGCCGCAATGAGGGCCTGACGTGGGACTCACAGTTGGCGTCATGGAATGACGAATTGGCAGCGCTGGCTGGGCAATTCTCAGAAGGGCATGCCGGCGTCGATCCGTATCGACAGGCCTGTCAATATTGTGATCTGAAAACGCTGTGTCGGATCAATGAGCGACGTCTGCTTGACGTCGAGGTGTCCGACAATGAGTAGTGCGTTGCCCGCGGATGATCAGGCGCGCAGTGAGGCGCTCAATGTAGATCGTTCCTATATTGTTCAGGCGCCAGCCGGATCGGGGAAGACGGAACTGTTGACTCAACGGTTTCTGTCATTGCTGGCTTTGGTCGATCATCCTGAAGAAGTCTGGGCGATTACGTTCACCCGTAAAGCGGCGGCCGAAATGAGAAAGCGCCTTTTTGGTGCGCTCGAGATGGCAATGGGTGAGGAGCCGGAAAAAGCGCATGAGCGTCGCACCTATGACATCGCTAAACGAGTGGTACGTCGGAATGAAGAAAAGGCGTGGGAGCTCGATGTCAATCCCAATCGTCTGCAGATCTTCACTATCGACAGTCTATGCGCCAACCTCGTACGCCAAATGCCGGTGCTATCGGGCTTTGGCACCGTCCCGACGATCGCTAACTTTCCGGATCGGTTGTACGGTCTGGCCGCGCGGCGTACGCTGCGCAGCCTTCACGAACAAAAAGAGGCGGGTCGTCAAGTTCAGACACTGCTCATGCATTTGGATAATAATGCAGAGCGTGCGGAACAGCTGCTGTCGGCCATGCTCGCCTCACGCGATCGCTGGCTGCCCCACGTGGCGGGGCAAGGCCGACCCGAATTGCAGCGTGACGCACTCGAAGCCGCGCTTCGTGAAAAAGTAGAGGCCCAGTTAACTCGAGTGAGTGACGCCCTGCCGCTGGAGCACTTGGATGACCTGTTGGATTTGGGTCATTTCGCCGCTGAGAATGTCCCGACCAATAATTCGCCAATTCGGGTGCTGCGCGGTGTCGATGCGCTGCCGGCGTGCACGGCAGAATCCCTGCCGCTGTGGCGCGGCATTCAGCAATTCTTATTGACCGCGTCTGGCGCCTTGCGTCGAGTGGTCAATGTAAATCAAGGATTCCCCCCACCCGGCAAGGCCGATGGTGACGAACAGAAAACCACATTCAAAGAGCAGAAAGCCCGTATGGGCGCGCTGTTGGAGGATCTGCAGCACCATGAGGCTTTTGTGCGAGAGCTCGCCGACGTTGAGAGCTTGCCACCGGTCACCTACACCCAAGAGCAATGGAATGTCTTTGCCGCGTTGCTGTCGTTGCTGAATTTAAGTGTGGCGCATTTGAAGGTGCTGTTTCAAGAAACCGGTGAAGTGGACTATACGGAAGTGTCTCACCGAGCGCTCACTGCGTTGGGCTCAACAGAAAACCCGACGGATCTGGCACTTCAGCTTGATTATCGGCTCAAACACCTACTGGTTGATGAGTTTCAAGATACCGCGCGTTCCCAATTCGATCTGGTCGAGGGGCTCGTGGCGGGATGGCAACCGGGTGATGGTCGGACGTTGTTCTTGGTGGGCGACCCCATGCAGTCGATCTATCGTTTTCGCGAAGCCAACGTGGGGCTTTTCCTGCAGGCCCGCGATCGCGGGATAGGCCAAATCAAGCCGGAGTTTCTGCAGCTTCAATGTAATTTTCGATCGGTGCCGTCCTTAGTCGAATGGTGCAATACGGCGTTTGCCACCGCGTTTCCTGCACACGACAACATCGATCGAGGCGCCGTTCAGTTTTCACCGGCAACGGTATCGCTGCAAGAAAGCGAGGCGCCCAGTGTTAAAACGTATGCCGTACCGGAACCTGAAGCGTCGGTAGAAGCGGAGCTGGTCGCCAGTATTATTAAAGAAGAAGTGGCTGATGACCGGTCACGCACGATCGCGGTATTGGTGCGAGCGCGCAGCCATCTAAACGACATCCTGCCCGCCATGCGTCGGGCAGGCGTGCGCTACCGGGCGTTGGATCTCGAAGCACTTCGTGAGCAACCCATCGTGCGCGATTTGTTCGCCTTGACCCGCGCGCTCCTACACTTGGGTGATCGCACAGCCTGGTTGACCGTATTGCGCGCGCCCTGGTGTGGTTTGACGCTCAACGATCTTCATGCGTTAGCGGCCGATAATCACGATCTGACCATTTGGGAATTGTGTATTAACGAGCGCCGCCGCCAGCCGCTTAGCGACGATGGACAGATGCGGCTGACCCGTATTAAGGGCGTCCTCGCCAAAAGCCTGGGTGAACGCGGCCGGCGAACGCTCAGACGGTGGGTGGAGGGCACATGGGCGGCGCTGGGTGGTCCGGCTTGTGTGTTTAGTGAGGCAGAAGGGCGTAATGCAGAAGCTTTTTTCCAACTGCTAGAGCAGGCCGATGCCGATGGCTTTAAAGATGACATTGATTACCTGAATGAACTGATCGATCAACTCAAGGCCGCCGATGACACGGAGGCCGACAGTCAAGTTCAGGTCATGACGATTCACAAGGCAAAAGGTTTGCAGTTTGATACGGTGATTCTGCCCGGTATGGCTCGAATGACCAACAATGTAGACGCCTCGTTGCTTCGATGGATCGAGTCGACCCGTGAAAATGGGGATCCCAGTTTGCTCCTCGCACCGATTCAGCCTACCGGTGAACAGGAGCCGATTTACCGCTACTTAAACCGGCTCGATAAAGAAATGTCGCGCTACGAGGATGATCGGCTCCTGTATGTGGCGGCCACGCGGGCGAAACATCGGCTGCATCTTATTGGCGGGGTCAAAGAGGATAAAGACGGAGCCGTGGCGACGCCACCCTCGGGCAGTTTCTTACGTTCCGTCTGGCCGGTCGTCAAGAGCGCATTGTCGGATCCCTCTGCGTGGGTCGAAGAGGAGACCATGATGACCTTGGCACGGCCCACCATCGATCCGCGTAAGCGACCACTGTATCGTGTGCCCTCAGAATGGATGATGCCGAGCAAACCGCATCCGAAGCCTTGGCGTCCTCGCTCGGCGCTTGATGCCGAGTACGAAGCGGTCGAATTCAGTTGGGCGAGCGAGACGGCTCGCCATATTGGTACCGTTGTCCATCGAGTGCTCCAACAAATTGCCAATGATGGTGTGGATAACTGGGTAACGCAGTGGTCCGACGCGCTGAGCGATTATCTACAGCAAATGATGCGCATGGCGTCTGTGCCTCCGTCAGAAGTGCCGGATGCAGCGCGACGCTGCGAGCAAGCGATTCGAAATACACTTGACGACCAGCGCGGGCGTTGGATTCTTGAGCCGCACGAGGATGCGGTCAATGAAATGGAGCTTTCCGGATGGCTCGACAATCAGACTCACCGCGTTGTACTCGATCGCACGTTTGTACACGATGGCTATCGTTGGATTATCGATTACAAAACCGGTGCCCATGAGGGCGGCACCGTTGATGCTTTTATGGATTCGGAGCTAGAGCGGTATCAGCCACAGCTTGAGCGTTATGCGCGGATTATGATGCGACTGAATCGTCAGCCCATTAAGCTTGCATTGTACTTTCCCATGCTCAAGGGCTGGCGGGAGTGGGACTATCTGTCGTAGAAGCGGCGAGACGACGCGTTATTCTGGCGTCGCGTAGGACCCGGTGCTGGTCAGCACATAGTGACCCTGATTGTCGCGTTGGGCGCCGAGCATGCCGACGGCCTGGGTGATCGTACCGGGCGTGGTGTTGGTTGGTTGAATTGAGGCTTCGACGCGCCACGATTTATCGTCGCTGAGAATCACATTCCCATTGAGTTTGAAGACGGCCTCGGTATCGGACATGACGCCATGCACGTCATGCTCGTCGGTGGGTGCAAACACTAATGAAAAACTGCCCAGTTCAGTGTTGCTGAGTTGCTCGGTGACGCGCGCAAATTGAATTTCGCCTTGCGCCGCCACGACAGCGCCGTTTTTCCACGCCACGTGTTCTAACTGCAAACCGGCTTTGCCCGTTAACGCGACGGGCAGTGCGAGCAACTCGCCGACCTGCTCCAGAGGCAGGACCCCTTTTAGATCATCAACAGAGCCGCGACGACCAAACAATCCCTGATTAATGTCGGCCTGCAGAGCGCCATCCGGTAATCGGGCGTTAACGCGTGCGCCAGCTTTTAGCAATAGGAGCTTCCAGGGCTTGAGTGACCAGCGTACGTTGGTGAGCCGCAGCGCCGGCGTTGTGACCGATGCAGCCTCGCCGTTCCATGCCGAGCCGGAGAGGCCGCTGACCGTCGTACCCGGCGGCACCAGCCACCCTGCCGCGACGCTCGCGGGAAGTTGCACCAACGCAATCAGCGCGTAACACAGCGCTCCAAAAACCAACCAACGACGCCAACTCACAGCGCTTATTGACCGACAGACTTGGCGAGCGTAACGCTGCCGCTTACGACGCCGGGCGTGTCATCGTCCCGCGTGAGATTGACCGCGTCTACGCCAACACTGTGTTGCGCGTGCAGTTCACCAAACCAGCCCATCATCGAGTTAAAACTCGACGCATCGAACTGAACGCGCAGTTTGTTACTGCCAGAGGCGGTGCTGCTGCGTGGAACGAGGTCAAATTTTTTGGTCGACACATCCACAATAGACAACAGTGAACGATTACTGCCACCTCGAGGCGTGTTGCTCGGCGCCGCACTCGACTGTTTTAAAACGGGCGCAACGCGCTTCATATACTCAAGGTCTTGCTCGGCGACCGCCACTCGCTCTTTGTATAGCGTAGCGCCTGAGAACAACGGCTCGAGAATGAGAAAGTACAATATTGCCACGACAATCATGACGCCCATCGCGCTGACCAGTGTGCGTTCTCGGGTTTCGAGCCCTTGCCACCATTCGTTCATGGCTGCCCCCGCTTAAGCTGTACGCGGCCCTGGACCGTGCTGCCATTGGCTTTGGTTGAGTTGAGGCTGGCGTCTATCGCGTCATTGCTGGCGATCTGAGTGGCAAATCCATCGAGCAGCTGCAGACTCGGCGCCACGACCTCAAGATCCAAATTGCCGGGGCGGAAACTCATGCGTCGAACATCCAGTCCGGACACGTCCTGCGAGACCGTGGCGACGGTGTGGATATATTGAAGAAATTCTGAGCCGCCGGTCACGCTGGCGTTGCCGGTATCGCGCATTTCGGCGCGGAACATGCCGGGTGGATCGGGAAAACGCTGCCGATTCGGATAGGTTTCTTTCGCGAGTGTCTGCATGGCGGCATTGAGTTCGGACAGGCGAGATTTCATGGCGCTCAGTTCCATGGCCTTGAAACCAACGGTCAACGCCATGAAGAGGCCAGCGGCGATCGCCGCGGGCTTCCAGGGTGACAGCATCTTCTCGTAACTGGTCGAGGGCGCATAGTCGCCTTGCAGTAAGTTGGGCATGGCGGGCGATTGCGCCTCGCCGGCGAGTTTGGTCAACGCACCGTGCGGTAGCCGTCGAAATTCAGCATGCTCGAAGGCTTCATGGATCGCATTGATGGCACCGTCGCTATGGTCGCTGCCCGCATCATCGAGATACACCGTGATGGGCATCGGCGATTCGTCATCGCGTTGCACTTCGGCCAGTCCGAGCGCATCGACCACCGAATCCAGAGCGATGTTCACGGCATCGCCATCGGCGGTGCGCAATGTCGCTTCGCGTGCCTCGACTAATACCGTGCAGCCATCCTCCGTGAGCGGCAGCGCCGCATCCAGTGGAATCACAATGTTCGGCGTCAGGTTGTGCCCTTCAAGTTTGTCGAGCAGGGTATCCAACAGCGAACGACCCACCGCAGCCACCGCAAAACGGCCGTCGTCATCCCGCTTGCCGGCACCAAAGTGCAATTCATCGGTACCCGAAATTAAGTGGTCTTCGAAGGAAAAGGGGAGGGCCTGCAAGAGCTTTTGCGTGCTCTTGAGCGGCAGGCTACTGTGGCCGACCAAGCTATCGTTAGCAGGCAACAGCACGCAGACCTTTCGTAAGTGTGCGGCGGTTGAGGCGTCCGCCAGCGTGCCATGGGTGATATCGCCAATACGCGTACCGGCGTCATCCACCACCAGCCAACTCGGCTGATCACTGGGGTGGTCAGGAATACGTAATACTAACGTTTCGGGCATGGCGTTTTCGCTGGTTATCCTTGGTTCTATGCCGAATTATTCACAATCGGGTTATTCGAAGCCAGAGCGGCGGAGGCGGGTCGCAATGGTGCCATTGCGCTGATCACGTTCCAAAAGACTGTACATGCTGAACTGCGTGGTGCCAAGCGAAACGATCGAATTGACACCAAAATACTCTGAGCTAACGGTCGCGATGGCAAGCGCCTCTTGCGGCAAAAAGGCACTGACTTGATCGAGCGACTCATAGGGTTCACCGATGCGGTTTTCGGTGATGAGTTGAGCATCAAACACCGTGACACCCTCGGCCAACGCCGCCAGCACAGTTTCTTGCGCGGTGTTGACGTTTATCAGCGTCCCACGAGGCAGCGCGGTCACGTGTGGCTTTAGCGCGAGCCACACCGGTCCTTCGATCCCTTGGACTGTGCGTAATTCTGAGGCATCGGTGAGATAGACGTTGGCGGTTCGGTAGGCGGGCTCTGCGCCGGTGTAGGCATCGTCTTCGGCGCCGGTGGGGAAGGTCACTTCCACATCCGCATCGATCCAATCCACCACCGCGTCCGCGATTTGCGGATCGATTTCGAGCAGCATGAGCATGCGCACAAACACGTTGTACCACATCTCATCCTTTTGTCCCGTTTGGGTCACCAAGTTGTTGAGGTTGAATCGGCCCTGCATGTCCTCGATGTTGCCGGTGAGCTGTCCACCGTCGATGGGTAATGGTGGTAGAGTCACCGCCCACGCTTCGTCCAGTGAGTCCCACTGTGTCTCCTGAGCATCGATCAATAGCGTGTCCGCGACCCATGCTTCAGCACCCAATGCATATTGCCGCGCTTGATCCATGTTGTTGAGATTGCGAGTGCGATGTATTTCTAGGTTAGCGGTCCAGAGTAGATTGGCGGCAATGGTCACGCCAATCGCCACCACCATCATTGCTGCGAGCATCGCCACACCGTGCTGTTTGCTGGGCAATCGATGACGTCGCATCAGCTTGCCACCTCGATAATGCGCCGGACGATGCCCATCGTTTCAGATTCGAGCGTCACTTCAATAGCGACTGGCAAATCCTGTAATCCCGCGCCATCGCGCGACAGTGGCCAGCTTTCCGTCCATTCGAGTTGACGCGTCATAAAACGCACATTCATCGACAAAATGCCCTCGATTAGTTCGCGCCGCACAGGCACCGAGCCCTGTGTACGATCGAGTACCAGCCAGTGACTACGGTATAGCGTGTCATCTTCGATCTGATAGGCCACTCGCTGTTGCTGGCTGCGCTTGAGGTTGAGCGTATTGCTGTAACCGCCAACCGTCATTTCGATGCCACCCTCGCTTTCTGCAGTCATTACCGCTGCCAGCTGTCCTTGGCCAACCAGGTCCCGCACCGGCCGCGGCTGAATCTGTGCCAAATCTCGCGTAATCACTTGCATGGCGATCTGGATTTCTTGTAGCTGTTCAAAGCGCGCTTCAAGTTTTACCCTATTCCTGCCCGCCTGCGAGATGGCGGTCCAGGCCAGCGCAGTCACGATCGCGAGAAGGCCAACCACGACGACGATTTCGATAAGCGTGAAACCCGCTTGGCGTTGCTTATTGAGTATCGGGACTCGCATCAGTTGTCTCGCTCAAGGCCGCGTCGAGGGTCTGGCCGCTGGCCAGGCAGCGGAGGTGTGCCTGGGACGGTGGGCGGCTGAAGCTGTCCACCGGTGTTGGCATCCGGCCAACCGCTCCACGGGCGCAAATTCGCATCGGGTGTGTTGTTACCCATGAACGCCGACATGGAGTACAGCGATTTGTCCGGCGATTCTGCGCGCGCTACCGTGATATCAACACGTCGAATTCCCTCGACCGGTGTTTGACTAATGTCCATTGCCCACCGCCATTCGGCGCCCGCCATTTCCTCATCACCATCGGAGCGTCCGGTGCTTGGGAGCCCGGGTTTGAGTCGTAGTTCGGTCAGGGCATTCATAGCGACCCATCGTCCGTATGTGATCTCCTGAGTGCGTTTAGCCACTTTGGCCGATTGCGACACCTTCATGGAAATGGCCAAGACCGTAATGCTCACAATGCTGAACGCGACCAGCACTTCGATTAGCGTGAAGCCCCGTTTGTGGGAAAGAGATTGCGGTCTAAAAGCCATATTGAAGCTCGATCAGTTCGCGCGAACTGTCTGGGTGTATCTTAAGATGAAAGGCGGGTTCCACGTCGTCCATCTCAAAGTACAGGTCGAAGGGCGTAATTTCACCGCTCGCAAGCATGAGCACTTGAGGTGTGGGTACGAACTCCTCGTCTCCCTCTTCGCTTTCGTCTCGCTCTTCGGGTTCGGGCCACGTGACGGAGTTTTCTTCGATCGCAATTTCCATCCGCATGTTGTCGGGCAACGTGCGTGCGCGAAACATACGCTCGGTGCTCAGGTCGAGCCAGCGCTGTTGGGTCAAGTCGTAAAGATAAAACTGGTAGCCATTGTCTTCGACTACCATGCCGATATCGCGGCCCTGCAATAGCGCTTGCTCTGAGGCCAGTCGAACCAAGGCATTCATGCGACGAGCTTCTTCTTTCAGCGCTTTTTTGCCCCCTGCTTGGATATTCAAGGCGAACACGGCGGTCAATACGGTGATGATCAATAACACCACCGACACTTCAATCAGTGTGAAACCGTACTCGCGTGAAGGAGAACGACGCATAATAGGTCGGTCGTTGGTTATTCCCAGCTGCCGATATCGAGGTCAGCACCTTCGCCGCCGGGCGCGCCGTCGCGTCCATACGAGAAGATGTCGTACTCACCGCCTTGTTGGCCCGGCGAGAGGTAAATGTAGTCGCGACCCCACGGGTCCTTGATGTTGTTCTTGCGAAGGTACCCACCTTCTGGATACGCGGTAAGATCCGGCGACGGTGAGGAGATGAGCGCCTGTAAGCCCTGATCCGTTGTCGGATAACTGAAATTGTCCAGTTGATACATATCCAACGCACTCGACAGTGCTGCCAAATCGGTGCGCACTTTCTGTTGTTGGGCGGGCACACGGCGGTTGAGTACATTCGGTGCGATCATCGCGGCCATGATGCCGAGAATCACGATAACCACCATGACTTCCAACAAGGTAAATCCCCGGGCTCGATGGGAAGCGGCGGCGATGCGGTATGAGGCGGTCGATGCATTCATGTGTGATGTCCTTTCATCCGTTCAGTTTGTGCGTGGTGGATTAGCATGACGCGAACACTGCTGTTTTGGAGTGTCTCTCGTCGCAATAATTCCCGTCATTTTAGCAGAAATTGCAGCGTTTCCCGCAGAGTCGAGCACAAAATCAATGTCCCATCTGAGCGCGCACGACGCGTAGGCATTCCGACCAGCGGCGGCGGCCGTCGGCCCGGAACGACCTGATTGCTCGGTGCGGACAGGACCGGGCAATCCACCATCAAACACCGGATCGGTGGGTGTGCGTGAAGACGTAAGGTGTTACCGGTGTTGAATATCCTCGTCTGGGCCTTCCCCTCCGGCGGCGCCGTCGCGCCCCATCGACATGAGTTCAAAGGGCGCATCGACGCCTGGGCGACGATAAACATAATGCTGTCCCCATGGGTCAACAAGGTCTTCGTGTTCGAGATAGCCATACTCAGGATAAGCGCCCGGTAACGCGACGGGCGCTTCAATGAGCGCCTGAAGGCCTTCCTCGTTGGTTGGCAGGCGTCCGTGATTGAGTTGAAAGAGCTGGAGCTGGGAGGCGATCGTATTGAGATTCGTGGTCGCCGCCTGCACCCGGGCCTGCTCGGTTTGCCAGAAAAGTTTGGGCGCAACGAGCGCGGCCATGATCCCTATGATGACCATCACGACCATGACCTCGATCAGCGTAAATCCACGTGGTGACCGGGCATTCCATCGGTTGGCCGGGGCTGTAGCGTCCACCAGTGAGTACGGGTTCTGCATTTTGCAACTCCTCGTCATTGTTGTGACTCCCTGGCGGGGTTCGATAGACTAGACGACAAAAGATTCCCGTGAAGGCTTTGCATGATCGATTCTGTGGGTACGCGACGTCTCCGTATTTGGTTGCTTCCAACCGTGATCTCGCTCGTGTCGCTGGTGTTTGCGCTGGGAGAAACCGAGTGGCGCGAGTTGTTGCGCTACGACCGCGATCAATTAGCCGAACACCAAGTATGGCGTTGGCTCAGCGCCCATCTTGTGCATTTGAGTTGGTCTCACCTGTGGCTTAATTTGGCCGGGTTGTGGGTGGTGTGGTGGTTGTTTAGCGAACGTTTTTCCATTGCCGTGGGGATGTGGATTGTGGTGTGCTCGATCGTCGTCATGGACCTTGGGTTTTGGTTTCGCGACACCCAATTGGGGTGGTATGTGGGTCTGTCGGGCGTTTTGCATGGACTCTTCGCGGCCGGCGCACTGGATGAATTTTGGCGGGGTGTTCGTGGCGGTGTATGGCTACTGCTCGGTATCACCACCAAGTTGGCTTACGAGCAAGCGTTTGGCGCGTTGCCTATGACGGCTGAAACAAGCGGTGGCCCCGTATGGGTCAATTCGCATCTGTACGGCGCGATCGGTGGCCTGTTAGCGGCGATTGCGTGGAATCGGCGCCAACCGTTTACGCCAGCCGCTGGGCTGCGTATATTTTCTCGCTCTTAGTCGTTAAATAGAGATTTAATCATGACGTTTGCAATGGTCTTTCCCGGTCAGGGTTCGCAGGCCGTCGGTATGCTGAGCGAGATGCATGAACAGGCGCCCATCGTTACCACGCTGTTTGAAGAGGCGTCGCACGTGTTGGGTTATGACCTGTGGCAAACGGTCGCTGAGGGACCGGCCGAGACACTCAATCAAACACGCGTCACTCAACCAGCCATATTGACCGCAAGCGTTGCGCTATGGCGTCTATTTTGCGCGCGAACGGAGCTCAGGCCGTCTGTGATGGCGGGGCATAGCCTCGGTGAATACAGCGCGCTTGTTTGTGCCGATGTGGTGCCGTTTGATGAAGCGGTTGCGCTGGTGGCCACGCGCGGCGAACTTATGCAAGAGGCGGTTCCTGAAGGTGAAGGCGCCATGAGTGTTGTGCTCGGCTTAGAAGATGAGGTCATTATCGATGTGTGCCGACACGCGGCGCAGGGCCAAGTGGTCGAGGCGGTAAACTTCAACGCGCCGGGTCAAGTAGTGATTGCGGGTAACGCTGCGGCCGTGGAACGGGCAGGGGCGGCGGCAAAAGAAGCCGGCGCGCGACGCGTTCAACCCTTGCCGGTGAGCGTGCCCGCACACAGTTCATTGATGAGGGCGGCAGCCGAACGATTTGCCGATACGCTTGCCACCACAACCATTGGCGAGGGACGTATTCCTGTTTTGCACAATGTGGGGGTGGATGAAGTGAGTGATACGCGCACTGCGCTCGTTGAACAGTTGTATAGTCCCGTGCCTTGGACGCGCATTGTGCAAACCATGTCCGACCGCGGTGTCGAGACGCTGATGGAGTGTGGGCCTGGCAAGGTGTTGTGCGGCTTGGCCAGGCGCATCGATAGGGCCGTGTCCACCTTTCCGTTGCATACGCCAGATACGCTGGCGACCGCAATCGATCATCTCACGTCAACCGGTTGAGTTGATGCTACGACGCCAACGCGTCAGGAGCTTGGAATGAATTTGGATCTCGAATCGAAAGTGGCGCTGGTGACCGGCGCCAGTCGCGGCATTGGCGGCGCGATTGCCGATCGACTGGCTGAGTGCGGCGCGACCGTAATCGGAACGGCCACGACCGAGGCGGGTGCCGAGGCAATCAGTGCCCGATTTGACGAGGCTGGGTATCGTGGATGTCGCGGTGCAGCGCTCAATGTGACGGAACCCGAACAAGTCGATGGCTTGCTTAAAGGGCTTGCGGCGATCGATCTCACTCCTGACATTTTGGTCAATAACGCTGGAATAACGCGCGATATGTTGCTCATGCGCATGCAGGAAGAGGCGTGGGCGAGCGTCATCGATACGAATCTCACCGCGATTTTTCGACTTTCCAAAGCCGTGATGCGCGGCATGATGAAGGCGCGCTTCGGGCGAATTATTAGTATCGGTTCGGTGGTGGGCACCATGGGGAATCCCGGTCAGGCCAACTACGCGGCGGCCAAAGCTGGTCTCATCGGCTTTACCAAGGCGCTCGCTCAGGAGGTGGGAACGCGTGGAATCACTGTAAATACGGTTTCCCCAGGCTTTATTCAAACCGATATGACGGCCGCTTTGAGTGAGTCTCAACGACTGGAACTGGAGGGCAAAATTCCGCTTGGTCGACTCGGCCATGGCGACGACATAGCGGCTGCGGTGGCGTTTCTTGCATCGGACTTGGCGTCGTACATCACGGGGGAAACGCTGCACGTCAACGGCGGTATGCACATGGCTTGACGGCCGATTTACCATAGTGGCGAATTCGCTGCGATTCTCTTACACTAGCGTCGCGGTCAAGTGACCGAGTAGCAAGGTTAACTCCGAGAGGAAACGGGTAATGAGTATAGAAACACGGGTCATCAAGATTGTGGCCGATCAGCTGGGTGTTAAAGAAGACACTGTGAAACCCGATTCGTCGTTTGTCGACGATCTGGGCGCTGATTCACTCGATACAGTTGAGTTGGTAATGGCACTTGAAGAGGAATTCGAGTGCGAGATTCCGGACGAAGAGGCGGAAAAAATCACCAACGTGCAGCTGGCCATCGACTACATCAATAACCATCAGGACTGATGGATGTAGCTCGAGTCCACTAATCTCGATAACAGTGTCGGCCCCTTTCGGCCACTGGATTCGAACATCATGGCGGCAGATCTGACGAACCACGTCGACGCCGCCATTTTTTATGGCGCTGCGTATTGACGCCGGAATGACGCTTATTAGCACAAACCGACGTTCATACGCGGCAACAATTGCCAATAAACGTAACAGGATAAGGGTGTGTCTAAACGTCGCGTAGTTATTACAGGAATGGGTACTGTGTCGCCGGTCGGAAACACAGTAAGCGAAGCATGGTCCAATGTCGTCGCGGGTCATAGCGGTATTGGGCCAATCACGCGTTTTGATGTCAGTGCATTTCCCACGCGCATCGGTGGGGAAGTACGCGAATTCGAGCCCGCTGACTATATCGATCGCAAACAGGTGCGAAAGACCGATCCGTTTATTCACTACGGCGTGGCGGCTTCCAAACAAGCTTGGGACGATTCTGGCCTGTCCGTCGAGCAGACGGATCCTGCTCGAATCGGGGTCGCTGTCGGCGCGGGTATTGGCGGCATCAGCACAATTGAAACGAACCACCAAAAATACCTCGGTGCGAATTCGCCTAAGCGCATTTCGCCGTTTTTTATTCCTGGCAGCATCATCAACATGGTGTCCGGCCAGGTCAGTATCGATCTAGGGTTGCGCGGACCCAATTTTGCCATTGTGACCGCCTGTACCACCGCCACGCATAATATTGGATATGCCGCGCGATCGATCGCGTATGGTGACGCCGATGCCATGATTGCTGGCGGTGCGGAAATGGCGACGAGCCCGCTGGGTCTTGGCGGCTTTTGTTCCGCCAAAGCCATGTCAACCCGTAACGATGAGCCCGAAAAAGCTAGCCGGCCGTGGGATGAGGAGCGGGATGGCTTTGTGCTGGGTGACGGGGCTGGGGTGTTGGTGCTGGAAGAGTATGAACACGCCAAAGCACGCGGTGCCAATCTCTATGCCGAGTTGATCGGGTTTGGCGCGAGCGGCGACGCGTTTCATATCACGGCGCCAATCGAAGACGGCTCGGGTGCGGCACTGTGTATGGATAACGCCATCCGCGACGCCGGCATAGATCCGACGGCAGTCGACTACGTGAATGCCCATGGCACCTCCACGCCACTGGGGGATCGTGCCGAGACACTCGCGATCCGACGATCTTTTGGCGCGCACGCCGACCGCTTGCTCGTCAGTTCAACCAAATCGGTGACCGGTCATTTATTGGGTGCAGCAGGTGGTGTGGAGGCGATTTATTCAATCATGGCGCTACGCGATCAGGTAGTGCCGCCCACGATGAATCTGGAGACGCCTGGAGAAGGCTGCGATCTTGATTACGTGCCAAACAACGCGCGCGAAGCGGCGTTGAGTGTGGCGATCAGCAATTCGTTCGGCTTTGGCGGCACGAACGGTACCCTTGTGTTTGCGCGTGTCGTCTGATGCACAATTGGACGTGCGCGAACTCGATTCGCACCCGGATTTTGTTGCGCTTCATCGTTTAAATCCACGCCGCTATCCGTTTATTCTCGAAAGCGCAGCGCACGGCACGCCGCAAGGTCGCTTCGATATTCTGTTTGCGTTTCCGCAACAGGATATCGTGTTGCGAGCCGATGAAAATGGGCTGCTCAATGCGCCCGACTTTCTAGCGCAACTGGACGCCGAGTTGGGCATGCCCAGTACGGCTGCCCAGACAGATGAACATGGGCCGTTGCCGTTTCGCGGTGGTTGGTTCGTGTACCTGGGTTACGAGCTTGTCGCCCAAATCGAACCGATTCTTAATTTGCCGCTGCCGACAGACCAGCCGATCGCGTATGCCGTGCGCATACCCAGCGCCATCGTTCATTGCCACACAACACAGCGTACTTGGATGGTGGCCGAGCGTGATATGGCTCATACGCTGGATGAGATGGAAGTGGACTTTGGTCAGATTCATACCCGCGAAGTCACCGTACGGCCGCTCTTGGAACGACCGCTTGAGGATGACCCATCCGAGCACTTTGTTGAGGCCGTTAAGCGCGCCAAACAATACATAATCGATGGCGACGTGTTTCAAGCCAACCTGTCGCGCGCGTGGCACGGTGACGCAATCGACAGTTGGCACGATGCCGAAATGTATCGGCGTCTGCGTCAGGCGAATCCCGGTCCGTTTGCGGGCCTAGCGGTGTGGCAGGATCTGGCCATTATTAGTTCTTCACCCGAACGACTGATCGCACTACATGATGGTCAAATTGACACGCGCCCGATCGCCGGCACGCGACCACGAAGCGAGGAGTCGGAAACCGATGAGGCGCTGTGGCGAGAATTGATCGGCCATCCCAAAGAGCGGGCTGAGCACGTGATGCTCATCGATTTGGAGCGTAATGACCTCGGGAGAGTCTGTCAGCCAGGCTCAGTTGAGGTGAACGAACTCATGGTCATTGAGTCGTATGCCCATGTGCATCACATTGTGTCGAATGTGCGTGGGCGACTGAGAGACGATGTCACGGTCGGTGATGCCATTCGAGCAACCTTTCCAGGCGGGACGATTACTGGCTGTCCCAAAGTGCGTTGTATGGAGATTATCGCCGAACTCGAACGAACACCGCGCGGGCCTTACACCGGCTCAATGGGCTATTTCAATCACGATGGAAGTGGGGATCTCAATATCTTGATTCGAACCATCGTTCGCAATCACGGCAGCGTCAGTTTACGCGCGGGTGCGGGCATTGTGTTTGACTCCGATCCACACAAAGAACTGGATGAAACCGGGTTTAAAGCAAAGGGACTGATACGGGCCATCATGACAGAAACCGAGGTGGACGCGTGACCTCTAAGGGCGTAACTCACGTCGTCGGCAGGGGTGTCCGATGAATGGCCGCACGTTGATTAACGGCAGCGCATCGTCTGCGATCACGGTGAGTGATCGTGGATTGGCCTATGGCGACGGCCTGTTTGAAACCATGCTCTTTAACGGTTCGCACATTCCATTGTGGTCTTTTCATTACGCTAGGCTCGTAAGCGGTTGCGAACGACTGGGATTGAGTGCGCCTAAACTCAATACGCTGGAGTCGGAAATCGAGCATTTGCTCGGTGCGGACACCACTCCATGTGTGGTCAAACTCATCCTCACTCGAGGATCCGGGGGCAGAGGCTATGCGCCACCCGTCTCGGGTGACACGACGCGCATACTGCAACAGTTGCCGTGTCCGTCCGCGGCGCCGATCGAGCACTGCACGATACTGTCGACAACGCTGAGCAATAGCGCGCGACTTGCCGGTATGAAGCATCTCAATCGACTCGAGCAGGTGCTCGCCGCCCGTGAGTTACAGGGAACGGATGCCGACGAAGGGCTGGTGTGCAATGAATTTGGGTTCGTCATTGAGGCAGTGAGTGCAAACCTTCTCGTTGTGTTGGGTGATCGGATAGTGACCCCGCGATTGGATACAGCCGGTGTGCGGGGCGTCATGCGGGACTGGCTTATCGACAATTCGCCCGTTGCAATCGACGAGGAGTATCTGTACGCCGATGTGCTCGCCGAGGCTCGTGAGCTAATGGTGTGTAACTCGATTCGCGGTGTGCGCCGCATAAACCGCTTGGATGACACGGTGTTCACGCAGAGCGCCGTGTATGAGCAACTCGACGAGGCAGCGCGTCGAGCATTGGAGGCGATTGCATGACGATCAAGCGGGTGGCGGCGGTATTGACCGTGGTGGCCATGTTGAGCGCCGTGGCGGCGTGGAGCGCCTTTTCACATTGGCTGACAGTGCCCGTGCATGACAACGATTCTGCGTTGGTGTTCACGGTGTCGCAAGGGGCGACGATGCAAGATGTGGCGGCCGATCTCAGCGCGCGCGGCTACGCTTATCCGCGAGTGTTGAGTCTCTACGCCCGACAGCAAGAGCTCGCCGGGCAACTCAAGGTCGGAGAGTTCGAAATTCCGGCGGGCGCCACACCCGCGGAATTTCTCGCCGTGCTGGTCGAAGGCAAAACCGTGAGCTACCCACTGACCATTATTGAAGGTTGGACATTCGAGCAAATGCGCGACGCGGTGTCGAGCCATCCAGCGCTTGTCCAGACCGTGAGCACAACAGCCGAAATCATGGCGGCAATCGGTCAGGCTGAGGTGCATCCAGAAGGGCGTTTTTATCCAGATACGTACCGCGTTACGCGCGGACAGACCGACGTTGCGGTTTATCAGCAGGCCTTTGATGCAATGAGTGAGCAACTCGCCAGTGCTTGGGCGCAGCGACAAAAAGGACTGCCTTTTATGTCGGCCTATGAGGCCTTGATCATGGCCTCAATCATCGAGAAAGAGACGGGGGCGGACGAAGAGCGCGAGCAAATCTCAGGCGTGTTCGCTCGTCGACTGCACAAAGGCATGAGGTTGCAGACCGACCCGACCGTCATTTATGGCGTAGGGGCGGCGTATCGCGGCGACATTACGCGTAAACATCTGACCACCGATACACCGTATAATACCTACACACGGGGTGGCTTACCGCCAACGCCGATTGCCTTACCAGGCCGCGCGTCGCTGAACGCAGCCGTAACGCCTGATGATGGTGATACATTGTATTTTGTCGCGTCGGGGCTTGGCGATGGGCGACACTATTTTTCCAAAACGCTTAAAGAACACAATGAAGCGGTGCAGCGCTATCTGGCGCGCACGCGGGGACGCTGACATGAGTGATTGTCGGCCAGTAGGAATTCGATCATGAGTCAGCATGCTCAATCCGGTGCATTCATCACCCTCGAGGGAATCGAAGGTGCAGGGAAGAGTACGTGTGTACCCACAATCGAACACTGGATCGGTCAGCACGTTGAGGAAGTGGTGCGCACACGTGAACCAGGCGGCACGCCGCTGGCCGAAACGATTCGTAATTTGGTTTTGGGTATCGATGGGCATGATGCCATTGAGGCGCCCACCGCCGACACGGAGACACTGCTGATGTTTGCGTCACGCGCGCAACACCTAGACCGGGTGATTCGTCCGGCTCTAGAGCGCGGAGCCTGGGTGATTTGCGATCGCTTTACTGATGCAACACTGGCCTATCAAGGCGCAGCCCGACAGCTGGGTATGTCACGTATCGAGGCGCTTGCTGATTGGGTTCATGGGGCACTATGGCCCGATTTGACGTTGCTGTTTGACGTGTCGGTCGAAACCGGTTCTCAGCGCGCAAGCCGACGCGGCGCGAAGGATCGAATTGAACAAGAGCGTCAAGACTTTTTTGCGCGCGTGCGAGACGGCTATCTTGAGTTGGCCGAGCGCTTTCCGGAACGCATACGTATCATCGATGCTGAACGTTCGATCGATGAGGTTCGTCAGCAAGTTGAGAGCGAATTGGCCGCATTTCATCAAGCGCGTACCGGCGCCGTGAGGGATTCGCTATGAGCGCGCTAAGCGACGCGGATCGCGCGCTTCCAAGTTGGCTACACTCGCCATGGCAACAGATTCAAGACAATGCGGCTCGAGGCCGGCTTGGTCACGCCTTGATGCTCACCGGCCCCGAGGGGGTCGGTAAGCACCTCCTCGCCCAAGCCATTCGCGAATTGGCGCTGTGTGGCGAACACGCC
This sequence comes from Pseudomonadota bacterium, assembly GCA_039028935.1. Lineage (NCBI taxonomy): Bacteria > Pseudomonadati > Pseudomonadota > Pseudomonadota bacterium. Next base: position 42,978 of record JBCCHD010000026.1, read on the forward strand.
GTGCCGGCCTGCGGGATCTGCCGCTCGTGTGTCGTCGCCCGTGCGGGCAATCACGCCGACGATCACGAGGTGTTGAGGCCGGCGGACAAAAAAACCATCAGTGTTGAACAAATTCGTGAGTTGATCGGCAAGCTGGATCTGTCGCCGTCGTATGGCAACCGCAAGATTGGGCTGATCGCACCGGCAGAAACGATGACCACGGCGGCGGCCAACGCGCTGCTTAAGACGCTCGAGGAACCGCCGGGCGACGCCTTGCTGATTCTCGTGAGCCATTCAACACGAGCACTACCGGCGACCGTGCTGAGTCGCTGTCAGCGAATCGAGTGCGCGGCGCCGTCCTACCCAGAGGGCCGAGCCTGGCTCACCGACGCGCTGGGATCGGCCGAGGGAGACGTGTGCCTGTCCTTGGCAGGCGGCGCTCCTTTTCAGGCAGAAAAGTATTATAATCAAGGTGTTGAGAGTATATATTCAAGTGTAATCGAGGATGTGAGTCGCCTTCGGCTCGGGCGAGCCGATGTGATCTCAGTGGCGTCAGGTTGGACCGATGAGCATTTGGACGTTCGGCTTCGAACGCTCTACTCCATGATTCGTCAGTTGGCGCTTGAAGCACTTGATTTAGAAGGAGAACTGGCTCACAAAACCGACTTACAGTCCTTGCGTCAGGGTCGCGGAGAGATTAAGTTGAGTGCACTGCTTGGCTATCAGGATGCCGTTTTACGTGCCCGAGCCCGGCTAGACAGTCCGCTGAATCAGCAGCTCATGATCGAAGCATTGCTGGCGCCCTGGGCGGAGGGTCTGAATTCTCAGGGGCTGGAGTATCAACACCAATGAGCAAGCCAGGACTTTTGACGCTCACGATCAAGGACAAAAGTGCCTTGTATCTGGCCTATATGCCGTTTATTGAAAACGGTGGACTATTTATACCAACAAACAGCACCTACCGACTCGGTGATGAGGTGTTCATGCTGCTCAATCTGATGAGCGAAAGCGAAAAGTTGCCGGTGGCGGGACAGGTCGTGTGGTTAACGCCAAAAGGCGCTCAGGGTAAACGCACGGCCGGGATCGGCGTTCAATTTAGCGAACAGGACGGCGGCAATACCCAGCGCAAGATCGAAAATTACCTGGCGGGTGCATTGGGCGGCGACAAACCCACCCATACCATGTAACGCGGCGTCTATTCGATCGCGTTTGATCTGACCAGCGCCATATCGTCTGGCGTATATTCCAACCTCAAAAGTGTTTTACACTAGACTCTGTCATCCGGCAGGGAAGGGCGTGGATGTGACTGTTTCCGGGAGCGTCTGTGTCCGACTCCACTCTGTTCATTAAAACCGCGCAAAGCGGTTTCTATGCGGGTTTTTCTCGTGCGGTATCGATAACCTCCAAGCTCGCGGTAGGGGCGCTGATCGCGTGGGCGGTGTTTTTTCAAGAGCAAGCGGGGGCCGTTCTTAATCAACTGAATACCTTTATTCTCGCCAATTTTGCCGCGTGGTACATCCTACTCATCGCCGGATTTATTATCTTCTGCTTCGGTCTCGCGCTCTGGCCGACATCCGGCCGGCTGAAGCTCGGCAGTGAGATCGATAAACCCGAATTCTCGTATTTTTCCTGGTTCTCAATGATGTTTGGCGCTGGTATCGGTGTGGGTATGCTCACCTGGGCCATCGCCGAACCGCTCTATCACCTCGGTAGCAATCCTGAAGTCATTCTCGGACTCGCCGAGGCCGGAAGTGTCGAGAATGTTCGTAACGCCTACAAGTATTCGTTTCTACATTGGGGCATCGGCGCTTGGTCGTGTTATGCGCTCGTTGGCCTGTCAATGGCGTATTTTTCCTATCGTCAACAGCAGCCGCTCACGGTGCGAGCGTCGCTCGTGCCGTTGTTTGGTCGGGCCCTCTCCGGCAAGCTCGGGCACCTTTTCGATGTCGTGGCGGTGGTGGCCACGTTACTTGGTGCCGGCCAGGCGTTGGGTTATGGCGTTGAGCAGTTTGTGTCGGGTCTCTATCGAATTGGTCTAGGAGAATGGTTGCTAAATGAGCAGGGCACCGCTTCCTCCACCGCCATCGTGTTCGGGATGTCGGCGATTTTGGCGCTGACCATCGCGTCGGCGCTGTCGGGTGTCGGTAGAGGCATCAAATGGCTGTCGAACATCAATCTGGTATTGAGTTTCTTTTTGCTGAGCTTCTTTTTGCTGTTCGGTGCATCCTGGTTCGGTCTGCAGTCGCTGCTAGTGGGTTTATTCGACTACATAATCAATTTGCCCGAACTGATGTTCCAGGTGTGGCGCGACGACGGCACTCAAGAGGGAGCGGCCTTACAAACTTGGCAAACTTCCTGGACCGTTTTTTACTTTGCCTGGTGCGTAGCGTTTGCGCCGTTTGTCGGTATGTTTCTCGCCCGCATTTCAAAAGGGCGCACCGTTCGCGAGTTTGTTATCGGTGCCATGATCATGCCGTCACTCATGAGTTTTGTGTGGTTCACCTGGGCGGGCGGCACGGCCATTGATCTTGAGCTCTCTGGGGTCGCTAACGGCGCGATCATGGGTGCCCCCGATGGAGACAAGATTTACGCTATGGTTGAGCTCTTATTGTCGCCAGCGTTAGCGTGGCTGATGGCGATCCTTATCGTCGTGTTGCTCATGACTTTTCTGGTTACCACCGCCGACTCGGCGGTGTTAGTTGTGAACACCATCAGCGCAGCGGGCCGAGCAAGTCATCGAGATAATCGGCATATCATCGTGTGGGGCTTGGTGTTAGGACTCATGGTGGCGGTCTTACTATTGGCCGGTGGTCTCAAAGCGATTCAAACGGCGATGGTAATCGCTGCGCTGCCCTTTTCGGTTGTAATGGTGCTGATGGGCGCATCGTTGATTAAGTCGATGTTTGCACAGGGTGGTGTCAATGTGGACAAAGAACCGGCTCGCGAAAATTAGTCGGGGTGGTTGGACGGGCCGCGGCCTTTTAGAATCGCCCTTTAAGAATGCGTTTACGCTCTTGCTCTGGGTATTTTTCGATCGCGTATCGCAGCATTGTTCGCGGCATGTCGATTGAGTATTTTTTTAAAAATGACTTCTGCTTATCGAGACTGCGCTTGCCGGCCTCACGCAGCATCCAGCCAACCGCTTTGTGGATGAGGTCTTCTTTATCATTGATCAGTAACTTCGATAACCGAAGCACATCTTTATAGTCGCCGTTCTTTATAAAGTGGTAGGTCGAAACGATTGCAACACGCCGGACCCAAAGGCTGGGCGAACGGGCGAGTGTGTATAACACTGAACGATCGCGTGTGAATAAGTAGCGACCAATGATCTGGTAAGCCGAGCTGTCTACCAAGTCCCAGTTATTGACGTATTTGAGGTGCGCCAAATACCGTTTAAAAATCGAAGTTTGTTGTTTTTCATCGGCTTGACCAAATTTTTGCACGAGCATAAATAAAGCCAGCAGCCGTTCTTCGTGGTACACCGATTTGAGCAGTCGGAAAATCTGCGTCACCGACGTGTCGCGAAACTGTCTGGCGTGGGCTCGGAGTACCGGCGTGCGAATACCCAAGAATTGATCGTTCTCCGCGTAATCACCCGGACCCGTTTTGAAGAATCGCGTAGCGCGTTTGGCTTGCTTCGGGTCGGCCAATCGACGAATTACCGTTTGGATATCGCGGGCGGAAGTCATGGTCTACGCTTTCCGAGGTAATGGTTGAGCGTAGCTCCCGCTGGTGGCAATATCTGCGCGGTGCCTAGCCTGCATCTTGGCTCGCCGATCACAGTGTTGTGGCGTAAAGGGGTAGGGCAGTGTTGTAGAGTGTCGTGGTCTGCAACCTCGAGCATGCGCGTTTAAAGGTTATCGGCATCTGACATGGTCAGTCCGCCTTCGAGTACGTACGTATCGAAGCCGCGCTCGCTGAGGATATAGGCGCCCGCGGAGCTGCGTCGACCCGTGTCACAGCACACGACATATTTGACGTTAGTTTCCAGCGCCTTGAGTTTGAGTCGAATAAAGTACAACGGGATATTGATCGCGCCTTCTTGGTGAAAATTCTCAAATTCGCTTGGCAGTCGAACGTCGAGCCACTTACCACCGCTCTTAATGATGTCGAGCGCCTCATCGTAATTGACCCAATCGAGCATTGGCTCATTCAGTAACTTGTTAAAGTGATCTTTTGCCAATCGCATGAGTGCTCCATCCGTGAGCATCGATACGGTGGCGTTGCGCTTAGCTTCCGATATCAGCGCCTCTTCACCAAACGTGTCGCCCGCTTTGAGCTCGGCCAGTTTGATGCCGTCTTTGTTGAGTGGCGTTTCTCGGGTGACCGCGCAGCGTCCATCGGTGATTACGTAGAAGAAATCGCCTTCATCGCCCTGCTTGATCACCACATCGCCCGCTTTGTGGGACACGCGCTGCATGTTCATGAAAATGGCCTGAATATTGGCCGGCGGAATCTTGTGAAATGCCTTTGCCTGCAGCAGGGTGGTCATCCAGTCATCCGACTCGGCGTCATCGCTACCTTGAAGTTCATTGACTTCGTACGAGCCGGTCTGATCCCAGGTGAGCATCACATCGAGCAGGTCACTGTCGATGGAAATGTACTCAATGTCGGTACGAGCGCGGGCATTGACTTTGCGCGGCAGCATCGGGGCTAACGGATGGTTGGCATCGTCAGTGCCGGCTTTTACCACCCGCACCACTTTGGTGTCGGTACGCAACTCAACTTCACCGCTAAGGATGTACACGGTACGCTTTTCCTGGTCGCCTTCTTTGAACAGGAAGCGCCCACTGCCGAGCTCCTGAATGGTGGTCTTTTTGACCAGCGCCTGCAGATTTTCGGCCTTGAGGCCGTCAAGCGGCGTCAGGGACTTTAGCGTTTTGGTTGTGACGTGTTTGCCAGCCATGTAGACGTTTACTCGATACGTTGGAGCGGGCCGCGGCTTGATTTAACGGCGAATTATTGCCCGAATATGGCGCGAGTCTACCACACCGCCGGGGGCCTAAATACCACCTGAATCACACAATTTTGAACTTAAATTTCCGGTACTTGCACTGCATTCCCAAGGTCATCCACATGAACGTAGACAAAGTGACCCGATGCGACCTCTAGGTATTCACCTGGCTGCGCCCCTGGACGTTCGGCAAAGACCCTGACCGACACCGTAACCGACGTGCGCCCAACTCGCGTGATACGCGTGAAAAAAGTCACTACGTCGCCGATGTACACCGGTGCCGTGAAATCGAAATCTTTGACGCCGACCGTCACCACTTTGCCCGAGGCGCGGCGATAGGCGAGCACGGCACCGGCAATATCGGCATGAGACATCAGCCAGCCGCCGAAGATATCTCCCAGCCAGTTGGCGTCTTTGGGCATGGCCATCGTTCGGACAGTCGGTTCACCGACGTCCGACCGCAGCAGGCGCTTATCGCTTGTGCCACTCACGTCGTCGCCTCATCTGTGGCGTCATTTTTTTCAAATGGAGCAGGTGCGTCCAGTGTTTGCCAGTAAGCGTCGGGTGCAAACCGCTCACCGTGGGCAGTTTGGAGCGACTCGAGCGAACGCTGTACATCGTTAATACCACGCGACCGCGCGTAGTGGATGGGGCCCGCCGTGAAGGGGGCAAAGCCACAGCCAAAAATGGTTCCTGCGTCCAGCAAATCGGCATCGTCCACGACGCCTTCACGCAAACAGGCGGCCGCTTCATTGATCAGCGGCAACATTAATCGGTCGATCAGATCAGGACTGGGTTCGTAATCTGACGGCACTGCGGGTTTCACGGCGCGTCCTTTTTTCCATTTGTAAAACCCTTCTCCTGTTTTGCGCCC